>JBATIW010000123.1:0-16987 GCA_049668005.1 Maribacter sp. | reverse complement strand
TAATTATGGTGAAAGTGATGAGGGTTTCTTGAACCTCACTCTTTCCAGAGAAGATATCGCCAATGTTGTTGGAACCGCTACTGAATCGGCGATACGTATTATTTCAGAATTCAAAAAGAAAGGAATGATCAAGACTTCTGGCAAAAAGATTGGTATTATTGACGAAAAACAACTTCAAGATCTGATTGAAGGTTTTTAATTTCATGATTGTTTCTGCTGTCCAAATAATTCAATAATCCTATTGTTGCGAATGCACTGTAATAGGGTATTTAGGCCGATTCTTAAAAACTGACATAAGTCATAGTTTCCAATATTTTCTTCCAATAATTTTACCCCGCTATAATAATATTAGTTGGAATGAAAAATATACTATTGCCTACGGACTTTTCAGATAATGCGTGGAACGCAACCAAGTATGCTATTGAACTGTTCAAGGATGAAGATTGTGTGTTTTATTTGCTGAACACCTATACGCCGGCAATTGCGAGTAGTAGGTTTATGGCAACTTCTTTAAGTGGCGGGCCGTTAGAGGACGGAGTACACAGTAACTCAGAGCGTGGATTAAAGAATGTTCTAAACAAAATCAAAAAAACCAAAAAGTACCCTAAGCATAGTTTCAAGACTATTTCTTCATTTAATTTATTGGTTGATGAAATTAAGGAGATTGTTGAAAAAAAAGGAATAGATCTAATAGTCACCGGCACCAAAGGAGCATCGGGCTTGGATGAGGTTTTTATGGGAAGCAATACGGTTCGCATCATCAAATCGATCAAGAATAGTCCCGTTTTGGCCATTCCGCAGTTTTTTGAATATAAAACGCCATCGGAAATTGCTTTTGCAACAGATTTTAATCGTTTTTATTCACAGTCTGAGTTGCAACCAATGATTGATTTAGCTCATACTTTTAAAGCGACAATTCGCATTGTGCATGTACAATATGAGATAAAGGCATTGACCGAGATACAACAGTTTAACCTTAATATGTTGCGGAAATATCTTAGTGAGTGTGAGCATTATCTGCATACAGTATCAGAATTGAACTCAGTATCCAAGACGCTAGAGGTCTTTGCCGAGGAACTCGATATTCATTTGTTGGCGATGTTGAATTTTCAGCATAGCTATATGGAAAAGATGACCCGCGAACCCGTGGTTAAGCGCTTGGCTTTCCATACGCAGATTCCATTATTGGTTATTCCAGAACTCGGTATGGGCAAACCAAAAAAATCCATAATTGGTAAAAAAAACGCGGTAGCTGATCAAGATTGACCTATAGGATGGTCTTCATAAAAATCCTTAAACGTTTTATCGGTTACGTAGTTGTCTGTTAAAACTTTATAAACCATATAAACAATCATTAATTGCCCTAATACGGTTACGTAAAAAACCCAATTAAACGAAAAATCCATGGCGGCCATAATTGTGACGATTACCAAGGTAATTGTTGTATTGGCTACCCAAAACATAGCTGTGTTCTTCATTTTTTATTTACAAAGTACAAAAAGAGAATCTTTTTTTGGGTTAAATAAATATTAAAAGTCCACTAATCGGATGTTGTTCCCATAATCCAAAAACTCTCGAGCATGGGAATTTCCTTTTGCTCGCCAAATTCTAAGGGATTAACTCCAGTTTTGGCAAATATGTACCAAGCCGTCGCTGAAAGGGTAGGAGTCAAATCGGCATGGTTCCATAGTAGATTCGCTCCATAGCTAGTTCCATGATTACTGGTATATGGTATGCCTTTGGAATCTGATATAGATGAGCTATTTATAAATGATTTTTCAATTTCAATAATCAATTCATTAGCATAAAAATCATTGCCTGAAATCATATGTGCAACGGCCATTTGTGCAGTGCCTTCTAACCATACCACATCTTTATCTTCATCAAAGCAGTACCCTGAAATTTCCAATCCGTTGACTGTAGAGGTTTGTGTGGTGTAAAACCGTTCTGCTTGCAATAAATTCTGGGGAGAGTAGTCTTCAAAAATCAAACTACCTAAAGAATGTAAGTCCAAAGCATGATTATAAGCTGGGTTTTCTGGCCATGCCCATAGAATTTCATGAGTTGCATCCCAACGATTCACCTTTAAAAAGGTCAATATATTTTTATGAAAGTCATCGTATCCTTGAACGGCCTTAAAGGCAGTGATCATTCCTTCAGTTATTTTGGGAATTACGGTGCCGTTTTCATTGAGACCGCCCCATAAACCGCCGTCAATATCTTGTAGCCCACGTAGCCAATGTTCAATGCCTTGGGCCATGGTTTTATATTTCTCATTTCCTGTAACTGAATGATATTTGTTCAAGGCAATTAAGAGCCAAGCATTATCCCCCATCCAAGTTCGGTTTCCGTTTCCCCCATTACCATCTCTAAACTGGTAAAAACCTCCATCTTCACTTAAAAGTTCGGTGTTTACACGCCCATCAAAATAATCGAATATCTTTTCGGCCCCATCCATTTCATTCAGTTGAATAAAAACAAGAGCAGCCAGCGCATTATCATATAGGGAAACGAAATCTGTATTTTCCGAGCTTTCCAGTAGGCCATTGGTAGCTTGCATTTTTAAGATCCAATTTGTGGCCTTGGATAAATTAGTTCCTAGTTCAACCTCTTCTTTTTCTTCAGATTGAAGGGGAGTATTAGTAACCAAGGGTTCTTCTATACTCGATGCACCAAGTATTATGGTTTCATCTTTCGTACAAGAAAGGAATAATACTAGATTCAATACTAACAGGGTTGCTTTATATCGCATATATAGTAGGTTAAATGAAAATGTTGATTATAAAAGTAGGTCCGTGGTAAGTAGTATATGATGTTTTACGACCAATTGTAGGATTTTTCGGTAAATGCTGGTTCAATGAACAACTAAACCCATTTATGTGTTTTTGAACTTTAGACCAAAACAAGGCTATGGCTGTTATAATGTTGGTTTTTACCGTTTAAGATTAGTTATTTTTACAGAAACATTACATGAACATACCCCAAACATCCAAAAAAAGGATTGTAATAATTGGTGGTGGCTTCGCAGGTATTTCCCTAGCGAAAAAACTCAAAAATATTGATGTGCAGTTAGTGCTCATTGACAAGCATAATTATCACACTTTTCAGCCTTTGTTATATCAAGTTTCTACTAGTGGATTAGAGCCTGATTCTATTGCTTATCCTTTGCGCAAAGTCTTGAAAAATCTGAATAATTTTCATTTTAGATGGGCAACGGTTGAACATATTGACCCTGAGCGACAAATTATATCAACATCAACAGGCAGTTTGACATTTGACTACTTGGTCATGGCCACAGGAACAAGGACCAATTTTTTTGGAAATGAAACTATAGAGAGTAATGCAATGCCTATGAAGAATGTTCCCCAGGCATTGAATATTCGTAGTTTAATGCTACAGAATTTTGAAAAGGCCGATGATTGTGAGGACGTGGAGGAGCGCAGTGCCCTTTTGAATTTTTGCATTATTGGTGCAGGGCCAACCGGGGTAGAATTGGCCGGGGCATTTGCTGAGCTTAAAAACCATGTGTTTCCGTGGGACTATAAGCATCTAAATGTATCCGAAATGAAGATTCAATTGTTCGAGGGAGCTTCACGTGTATTGCCACCAATGAGTCAAAAGGCATCCAAAAAAGCGAAACAGTTTTTAAATAAACTAGGGGTAACTGTACATTTAAATAGTATCGTCCAAAATTATGATGGAGACACAATGGTTTTAAAAAGCAAAGAAACCATGCGAACCAAAAACTTTATTTGGACGGCTGGTGTTACAGGTGCTGCTATAAATGGCTTTGAAAACGATAAGTTGATAGAGCGACTTAATCGGTTTAAAGTCAATGGTTATAACCAAGTAGAGGGTTATAAAAACATCTTCGCCATAGGCGATATTGCTTATATGCAAACCACGGAATACCCAAAAGGGCACCCACAAGTAGCCCAGCCAGCAATTCAACAAGGGGTGCATTTGGCTAAAAATTTAAAAAATCTGCTAGGCGGAAAACAGATGAAGGCTTTTAAATACCATGATAAAGGCACAATGGCTACAGTGGGGCGCAACAAAGCAGTAGTAGATCTAAAGCGTGCAAAGTTTGGTGGGTTTTTTGCTTGGTTCATCTGGATGTTCGTTCATCTAATGGCTTTGGTCGGTTTCCGAAATAGGGTCATTGTTTTTTTTAATTGGGCTTATAACTATATAAATTTTGATAAGGCTGCCCGTTTAATTGTTCGTCCATATAAGTCTAAGGAAAAGATCGTCAAATAGCGGGTAATTAGATCCTCCATATAAAAATCCTTCGTATATTTGTAGTGTTGTGTTGAGCTTCAATTTCGATTGAAGCTATTGTGAAAATGTCTTTTAGGCATGATCCAATGAAAGGCTTTCCAATAATGGGAGGCTTTTTTTTATGCCTTATCCCATATGAATATTCATGAAACTGTAATTAAGCGCCTTTTATACCGCAATAAGTTTTATTGAAATAAGGGTTTATCGTATTTTTATTGAAGATCATGTAATTATACAAATATGCCATTATATCATAACTTGGGTAAAATACCTCAAAAGAGGCACACTGTTTTCAAAAAACCTGATGGTTCCTTGCACTATGAGCAATTGTTCGGTACGATTGGCTTTGACGGCATGTCATCTTTGATGTACCATTTGCACAGGCCGACTATGGTATCAGAAGTTGGGGAATCCAAGGATGTGTCTCCCAAAGCTTCAGTATCCCATAATATAAAATCGAGATTACTAAAAGGATTTCAGGTACAGCCTGAAGATGATTTTCTGGAAAGTAGAAAAATAGTACTTTTTAATTCTGATGTGAATGTTGCTTTGGCAGCACCTAAGAAATCAATGACGACGTATTTTTATAAAAATGCCGATGCCGATGAATTGTTGTTCATTCATAAGGGGACAGGGACTTTAAAAACTTTATTGGGCGAAATTCCTTTTGAGTATGGTGATTATCTCTTGATTCCCCGTGGAATTATTTATCAAATTGAATTTGATACAGCGGATAATCGACTATTGGTAACCGAATCTTATAGTCCTATCTACACACCAAAAAGATATCGCAATTGGTTTGGGCAGCATTTGGAGCATTCTCCTTTCTGTGAGCGCGATTTTAAATTGCCCAGGAATTTACAGACCCATGATGAGAAAGGAGAGTTCGTTATAAAGATTAAGAAGCAGGGACAATTACACCATTTGGTCTATGCCTCACATCCCTTTGATGTTGTAGGTTGGGATGGCTATAACTTCCCATACGGATTTTCAATACACAATTTTGAACCCATTACAGGGAGGGTGCACCAACCGCCACCTGTACACCAGACTTTTGAGACGAATACTTTTGTAGTTTGTTCCTTTGTACCGCGATTGTACGATTACCACCCAGAAGCTATTCCTGCACCATACAACCATTCAAACATAGACTCAGATGAGGTTTTGTATTACGTTGATGGGGATTTTATGAGTCGCACCAATATTGACAAGGGATATATTTCCTTACATCCTGCAGGTATTCCCCATGGGCCACATCCTGGCACCTATGAAGCTAGTATAGGTAAATCCAAAACGGAGGAATTGGCGGTAATGATAGATACTTTTAAACCATTACAACTTACACAGACTGCTTTGGATATTGATGATGGAAAGTATTACAAGTCTTGGTTGGAGTAGGGCGTAAGTCCTTATTTTCATTCCGTACTTGACACAAAATCAATTTATAAATTGGATTCCTGCCTTCGCAGGAATGACATACCTATTGGTTAATCCGAATAATTTCGTTAATTCGTTTTGAAATCTTTAAGGAGTCTACTGCATTAAAAATGAATGCTTCACTCTCATTATCTTCATTAATTATTTTAAATGAATCATCAAATAATTCTATTACTAGTACAGGTTCTTTTCTAAGGAGAATTGTTTCCATTTGACCTAACTAAATATTATGTATCACATAATGAATTAATGAAGCCGCTAATTTAGCAGTGTGTCCATCAATATCATATTTGGGATTCATTTCAGCGATATCCATACTTATCAATTTTTTCGATTTTATAATGATTTCAAGTGTTTCCAATACAATTTTCGGCCCAAAACCCATAGGTGATGGGGCGCTAACCCCTGGTGCATAAGCTGATGAGAACCCGTCCAAATCAATGGTTACGTAGATATGGTCGACTTTCTGAATGAAGTCTAGGAGTTTAGGCACGATTGATTTGTCATGTTCTATTGAAAATTCATTGTTTTCTATATAGGCAACACCCAAATCGTTAGCGGTTTGAAATAATAGCTTATCATTGGCATCTTTACGAATACCCAAACAGAGATAGTTAAAAGCCCTACCGTTATCTTTACAATCCTGTGCAATTTGATAAAAGGGGGTGCCGGAATTTTGACCTTTTTCATTGGATCGCAAATCAAAATGGGCATCAAAATTAATAATACCAATGGTTTTGTCTTTTCCTAGATAATCCAATATTCCATTATAATGTCCATAGGCAACATCATGTCCACCACCAATAATTATTGGAAATGTGTTGTGCTCTAGAAGTTGTGATACCTTTTGTTCCAGCATATATTGTGCGGCTTCCATATCACCGTTCTCACATTCCACGTTCCCACAATCCATAAACTTCACTTCGGCAACCAAGTGATTCGGCATTCTCCCAAGTTGTGTTCTAATGGCATCTGGTCCGGCTATGGCACCGATTCTTCCTTGATTGCGTTTTACACCTTCGTCGCAAGCATAACCCAATAACGCAATCATGTTCGAAGCTGTTTCATCAATGGCAACAAGGTTGACCTTTTCATGAAGATAAAATTGCTGATCTGATTTTCGACCTATCCAGTTTTCGGGATTTGGTTTTTTAATAACAGCCATAATCAATCGAATAAGTTGTCCAATAGTTCATCGTCTACCAAATTGGGTAACGTCACTTTCAATTCAGGAGTACGTTCCATTTCCCGCTTTATGGCGAACATTGCCTCATTATTCCTTGCCCAACTTCTGCGGGAAATTCCGTTGTTTACATCATAAAAAAGCATGCTTTTAAGTCGCCTTGATGCATCATCCGAGCCGTCGAGTACCATACCGAATCCTCCATTGGTGACTTCTCCCCAACCTACGCCACCACCATTGTGAATAGAGACCCAGGTGGCACCTCGAAAGCTGTCGCCAATTACATTGTGTATGGCCATGTCTGCCGTAAATTTACTGCCGTCATAAATATTGCTTGTCTCTCGAAAAGGAGAGTCGGTCCCACTTACGTCGTGATGGTCGCGACCTAAAACTACAGGGGCGGAGATTTCGCCAGCCTGAATCGCCTGATTAAAAGCTTCGGCGATTTTAACACGACCTTCAGCATCAGCATAAAGAATACGGGCCTGCGAACCTACAACCAAGTTATTTTGTTCGGCTTCCCTAATCCATGTGATATTATCCTGCATTTGTTGCTGGATTTCTATAGGGGCAGTGGTTTTAATTTGTTCCATAACCTTTAAAGCGATTACATCGGTCATTTGCAGGTCTTCTGTTTTTCCAGAAGTACAAACCCAGCGGAAAGGGCCAAAGCCATAATCAAAACACATGGGTCCCAAAATATCCTGAACATAAGAAGGATATCTGAAATCTATATTATTTTCAGCCATTACATCGGCACCTGCCCTAGAAGCTTCTAACAAGAAGGCATTTCCGTAGTCGAAAAAATAAGTACCTTTTGCTGTATGTTTGTTGATGGCGGTAACCTGTCTTCTTAATGATTCCTGTACTTTTTCTTTAAAGGCTTCCGGATCACTACTCATCATTTCATTTGCTTCTTCAAAACTCAATCCTACAGGATAATAACCACCTGCCCAAGGATTGTGTAGCGATGTTTGGTCTGAGCCCAAATGAATCAATAAACCTTCCTCATCAAATTTTTCCCAGACATCAACCACATTACCTACAAATGCCAAGGACACAACTTCATTATCTGTAATAGCCTTTTGGGTCCTAGAAACGAGTTCATTACTATCGGAAATCAATTCATCAACCCAACCTTGAGCGTGTCTTTTATGCGCTGCTGCTGGGTTTACTTCAGCGCAAATAGTGATGCAACCTGCTATATTACCTGCTTTAGGCTGAGCCCCACTCATTCCTCCTAATCCGGCGGTTAAAAATATTTTCCCTTTCGAGGATTCAACCTTCTTCAACACTTTTCGAAAGGCATTCATCACGGTTATCGCCGTGCCATGTACAATGCCTTGTGGGCCAATATACATGTATGAGCCAGCTGTCATTTGCCCGTATTGTGTAACGCCCAAGGCGTTGTATTTTTCCCAATCGTCTGGTTTGGAGTAATTAGGAATCATCATTCCATTAGTAACCACAACTCTAGGTGCTTCCTTGGATGAAGGGAACAGTCCCATTGGGTGACCTGAATAAATATGTAGGGTCTGTTCGTCGGTCATTGTGGCCAAATACTTTAAAGTCAAAAGATATTGTGCCCAATTCTGGAAAACGGCTCCATTTCCTCCATAAGTTATCAATTCTTCGGGATGTTGTGCAACAGTCGGATCAAGATTGTTCTGGATCATGAGTATAATACTTGCGGCCTGTACCGTTTTGGCAGGATAAGCATCAATGGGCCGCGCATAAATATCATAATCCGGTATGAATCTATACATATATATTCGACCATAATCATTCAACTCCATAGCAAATTCCTTGGATAGTTCTGTATGCCAAGTTTTAGGAAAATAGCGAAGTGCATTGCGAATGGCCAACTTTTTCTCTTCCATGGAAAGGATTTCCTTTCGCTTGGGGGCATGGCTAAGCGCTAAAGACCGTTCTTTTGTTGGTGGCATCTCATTTGGAATGCCCTGAAGTATTAGAGCCTTGAAATCTAATTGTACACTATTTGTTTGCATGTTTAGTTAGTGCTTATGTTTGTCAAAGACCAGTTTTCCTTTTTTCCAAACCATACAGGGTTTAAAATTCCCTTGGTTATATAATATCTCTTTGTAGTCATTTGTATGGAAAATACTCATGTCTGCCAAGAATCCTTCTCCCAATTGCCCTCTATCTCTTAATTTCAGCGCTGCCGCTGCACGGAAAGTAATCCCTGCAAGAACTTCTGCATTGCTCAATTTCTGGAAAGCTCCCAAAATAGCCGCTTGGGTCAGTAGGTCACCCATTGGTGCAGAACCTGGATTATGGTCGCTAGCTATGGCCAATGCCCCGCCGGCATTAAGTATTTTTCGGGCTGGCGTAAAGGCGCAGCCCAAGCCTAAGGATGCTCCAGGTAATGCTATTGATATCACATTGCTATTTGCCAAGAGTGAAATTTCCTTTTCAGTACTTGCCTCTAAATGATCGGCACTTATGGCATTATGCTTTACGGCAACTTGACTACCGCCAGTTGAAAACTGGTCGGCATGAACAGTGATATCAAAACCTAATTCCTGGGCTTTGTTAAAATAGGGTTCAATTACCTCTGAAGTAAAAGCCCCTTCCTCAATAAAGGCATCGATACGATTGGCGAGCGCTTCTTCTTTTAAAATTGGAAATAGACCAATCGCTATTTCCTCCAAATATTCCTTGGGATTTCCTCCGTGATCTTTCGGAAAAATATGTGCAGCCAAGCATGTAGCTACCAAATCAGTTGCAAGTGTTTTATCAGCTTCCTTAATGGCATAAAGCATTTTAAGTTCTTCTGATAGGGAAAGTCCGTAACCACTTTTAACTTCAATGGTTGTAACACCATTGGTAAGATGTCTTTTTGCCCTTTTGACAATGCCTTTCACCAATGCTTCTTTTGAGGCTTTTCTGGTTTGGGTTACCGTATCCCAAATTCCACCTCCAGCTTTAGCTATTTCCAGATAGGTTTTGCCAGCATTGCGCATGGCATAATCATCGGCCCTTGAACCTCCAAAGCAAATGTGGGTATGGGCATCCACAAATCCTGGAAGACAGGTATGATCGCCTGAAAGTTGATGGATTTCTATAGCATTGGATTTTGCATCGGCAATCATTTTGGCGAATTCGCCAATGGCATGTATTTTCTCACCCTCGATAAGAATCCCGCCTTCATTAATTATTTCCAATTGATTATCGGAAATAGCCCCCTTTAGGGATAGCCCCCTCATAGGTAGTATTTGTTTAAATGGGCCTAAAAGTTTCATTCAAATGATTTTTATTAAAATACTTCAAATTCATTGGAAAAGGGTGTCTTAAAAGAAATCTTTTTTTCCTTCTTGGCTTTATCAATAACCTTGATAATGGTTTTGTCCTTTATCATGGAGATTCCTATTTCGATGTCATCGGCAAAAACCCGATCTTTTTTGGCAAAAGAAACACTTTTGCGAACTTCTTTGTGGACTTTGTCCAACAAAATACCTGATTTCATAGGTTTCCGATATTCAAAGGCCTGTGCAGCCGTCAATAATTCAATTGCTAATATTTTTTCGACATTTCCAATAACCTGCAAGGCCTTTCGACCGCTAATTGAACCCATGCTCACATGGTCTTCCTGTCCTAATGAAGTTGGAATGCTATCTGCACTTGAAGGAAAGCAGAGTCCTTTGTTCTCGCTGGCCAAGGCGGCAGTTGTATATTGCAATATCATATAACCGGAGTTTATTCCAGTATCGTCCATTAAGAGTTTGGGAACTCCTGGACTATTGCCTTCCAATGCCAGATAGATTCTTCGGTCGGAGATGTTCCCGATTTCTGAAGCGGCCAAGCAAGCATAATCCAAGGCCATGGCCAAAGGTTGGCCGTGAAAATTTCCACCACTTATGGTTAGTTCCTCATCAATGATTATAGGATTGTCGGTTACTGAATTCAGTTCAACTTCCAACAATTCTTTCAAATGCAACCAAGCATTCCGCGATGCACCATGTACTTGGGGAATACAACGAAGGGAATAGGGATCCTGAACACGTTCACAATCCGCATGGGCTTCCATGATTTGTGAACCTTTTAATAGACGCTTCACCCTTTTTGCTACATGCATATTGCCCTTATATGGTCGCAAGGCATGCAGTTCATTGTAAAACGGTTTTATGGATCCTTGCAAACCTTCAATCATCATAGCGCCGATAATATCAGCCTGGGAAAGACAACTATGTAATTTTTCAACCACTTTTATGGCGTGGGCTGTAATAAACTGCGTTCCGTTAATGAGCGCAAGTCCTTCCTTAGGGCCAAGATTAAGGGATTTTAAACCTGTTTTTTCAAAGAGTTGGGAAGTCGCCATGTTTTCACCTTTATATTCCACTTTTCCTAAACCAATAAGCGGAAGAAACAAATGGGACAAGGGTGCCAAATCCCCTGATGCTCCCACTGAGCCTTGCGAAGGAACAATAGGTATCGCATGATTATCTATGTGCCATAAGATGCGGTCCAAAGTGGCTTCTGAAATACCTGAAAAGCCCTTCGCAAGTGAATGCACTTTTAAAATCAGCATCAATTTAGCGATTTCCTTGGCAATTGGCTTGCCAACACCAACACTATGACTTTGTAATATATTGGTTTGAAGAATTCGCGTTTCTTCCTTTGATATTTTGGTTGTACATAAAGGTCCGAAACCTGTGTTTATCCCATAAACAGGTTCACCTATATCAACTATTTTCTCCACTACTTTTCTACTGGCAATAATTTTTTGTCGGGAAAATTCAGATATTTTGCCCTGAGTTTCCCCGCTACATAGATTCAAGGCTCTTCCAGCCGATAATCGGTCTTCACCATATAAAAAAACCTTGGATTCAACATTCATTTTTATCTTTATTTAGGTAGTCTAAAAGTATTGATAATGTTTGAGATTTCACAAGGGATTGGTTTAAACAATATGTTGGCCAAAATATTAACTTTGCTCTCTAAATTGAAAAATTCATGATTTTCGACCTCATTAAAAATAGACGTGCCATTTTCCCGGTCCAATGCAATGATAGGCCCATTCGCAAAAAAGATATTGAGCGTCTATTGGAAGCGGCCAATTGGGCACCTACGCATAAAAAGACTGAACCTTGGCGCTTTAAGGTTCTGCTAGGGAAATCAAAGGAAGATTTGGGAATCTTTTTATCGACGAAATATCAGGAAGTTGAGGATAAACCAAAGCAGGTCAAGATAAAGAAGTTAATGTACAATCCAACGAAATCCGCTGCTGTAATTGCCATTTGTATGCAGCGGGATCCCAATGATAGTGTACCCGAATGGGAAGAGGTGGCAGCCGTGGCCATGGCCGTACAGAATATGTGGTTGTACTGTACTGAAATGGGAATAGGTTGTTATTGGAGTTCTCCGGGATTGATTAAATATATGGGTCAATTTTTTGATTTGGTCGATGGCGAAAAATGCCTAGGTTTTCTCTATATGGGATATTACGATGGAGATTCTCCGGAAGGAATGAGAACGCCCATTGAAGATAAAGTGGTTTGGTTGGATTAATTAAAATAAGGAAATAAATCTCCTTTGTATTCCCAAGCAGTCATTAAAAACAGTCCGAGATATACGATAGTGACCATGAACTTTAGAAAAGTACCTGTCAAGAAACCTATAAAAGAACCAAAAGCAGCCTTTGTGGCCGTTTTTTTATCAGCCTTGTTTAACAGTTCTCCCACCAAAGCACCTACAAATGGCCAGATAATGATTCCTAGGGGTCCCAATATTGGAAAAAAAAGGGCTACTAATAAACCGATCATGGTTCCTAACATGCCAGCCCGGGTTCCCCCGAATTTTCTGGTTCCCACAGCAGGTATGATATAATCCAAAGCAAAAACCGTCAAGGCTATCACTAAGGTAATCCCCAAAAACAGCCAGTCATCGGGTACCACTTTGGTTAGATATAATAGTAAAAGTCCAATCCAACTAATGGTTGGTCCGGGTAATACTGGTAAAAAGCTACCTAAGATGCCCACCAGCATAAAAATAAACCCGAAAATAAGTAAGACAATATCCATAAGTCTATATTAATTTCCCATTAAGGAGCAATTTATGGTTTGACGAAGATAAGATGTAATTGTTACATGCTTTAATTTAATTAATACTCATTTCCTATGAATCTGGAATCCCTAAAAAGTCGTAATTTCAGCCATAGAAACAGGGTTCATGCGTAAGTTTTTAGCAATACTGGTTTTATATAGCTGTTTTTCCTGTGATTTGTTCGTGTCCAAGGAAAAAAAGATGCAAAAATTGGTGAATCAAGAAATAATGTCCATTGATTGGAATGATGTTGACAACTATCCCTTGTTCGAGAATTGTGACGAGTCAACTTCAAAAACAAGCCAAAGGGAATGTTTTGAAACGGAATTATTAACCCACTTTTCGGCCACTTTACAAGAATTCGAATTTGTTATAGACCCTAAAGTCAATAATACCGTCTTTGTTGACTTTTTAATTGATCAAGAAGGTAAGATAACAGTCATTCACATTGAAAAAGATAAAGGTATTGATAAGTTAATGCCCGAATTTAATGGTGTTATTTCGCAGAGTTTGAGAAATTTACCACCATTGGCACCGGCATTGAAAAGGGGAATACCTGTAAATGCCAAGTTTAGGATCCCAATTGTTCTAAACCGTAATTAGCTAGGATACTAGGGATGCTAGTAAAAAAGAGCAATTATGGGTAATTGACTGGCGCAATAAACATATAAGTAAAACAACAAACAACAAAGATTCAATCTTGTCTAACGAAAAAATTATTTTAGGTATTGACCCTGGAACTACCATTATGGGTTTCGGCATCATAAAGGTGGTAAATAAGCAAATGAAATTCATACAAATGAATGAATTATCGCTTAAAAAATACAATGACCCTTATACCAAATTGAAACTCATTTTTGAACGGACGATTGAGCTAATAGACACCCATCATCCTGACGAAATTGCCATTGAGGCCCCGTTCTTTGGAAAGAACGTGCAATCTATGTTAAAATTGGGTCGAGCGCAGGGAGTGGCTATGGCAGCTGGTCTTTCAAGGCAAATACCAATTACTGAATACTTGCCTAAGAAAATTAAAATGGCGATTACCGGTAATGGAAATGCAAGTAAAGAGCAAGTGGCAAAAATGTTACAAAGCACCTTAGGATTAAAATCACTCCCAAAAAATTTGGATAGCACCGATGGTCTGGCGGCGGCAGTTTGTCATTTTTATAATGAAGGCAGGATTGAGGTGGGTACGGGTTATTCTGGCTGGGATGCTTTTGTGAAGCAGAATGAAGGGAGAATTAAAAAATGAATTCCAAGGATCAAACATATTGCAAAAATTGTGGGGCACAGCTTAAAGGTGATTATTGTTCTGATTGTGGGCAAAGGGCTTCAGTTCATAGGATAACCTTCAAAGAAACCTTTAATGATTTTATTGAAAGTGTTTTTTCTGTCAACGCACCTTTTTTCGTAACCCTTAGGGGTCTATTTATACAGCCTGGTAAATTGTTCAAGGAGTTTTTGTCAGGGAAAAGGAAAACCTATTACAAGCCCGTTGCCTTTTTTATTTTGACCACAGTTATTTATTTATTGATCTCGTCTATCATAGATTTTGACCCTTTTCAAGACACCTCGGTAATAGCTGTTGATGTTGAAAAAGGAACAGCTGTAATGAATTTGGCGCGTAAGTATATGCTGTTGAATATCAATAAAATGCTTTTTATTTTTGTATTTACCTTGGGATTGTTCCTAAAACTATTTTTCTTTAAAAAAAACACCTTAGCCGAGTTTGTTGCCATTTCATTTTATTTAACAGCAATGTATACCATATTTACCACTTTGAATATGTTTTACATTCAATATGTTGATTCAAAATTGCAGGCATTGGGAATCTTGATTATGGCTGCATATTTCATATATGCCATGGTCTCATTTGTAGATAAGGGTAAGGTTTGGACGGCCGTTAAATCAATACCAACATTCTTGTTGGCATTTTTCTTCTACTTTTTCCTGGCTTTTGGTCTTTCGTATTTAATAGTGTCATTTAAGAATTGATCGTGGGCGGAATTTATCTTCATATACCCTTTTGCAGACAGGCATGTCATTATTGTGATTTTCATTTTTCGACAAGTTTAGGGAAGAAAGAGCGTATGGTTTCAGCTTTGAAAAAGGAATTGGAATTACGAAAGGAAGAATTCAAGGACGAACTGGTAGAAACCATTTATTTCGGAGGGGGTACTCCGTCTGTAATGGAGACCAGTGAAATCAATGGATTAATAAATACCATTTATTCAAATTATCAAGTAATTGAAAACCCTGAAATAACACTGGAAGCGAATCCCGATGACCTGTTCAAGGAAAAGTTGAGCGAGCTTTCAAACAGTAAAATCAATCGTTTAAGTATCGGTATTCAATCTTTTTTTGAAGAGGATCTGCTATTCATGAACCGGGCCCATAACGCCAATGAAGCCGAGGAATGTATTAAAGAGGCTACCCGACATTTTGACAACATTTCCATTGACCTTATCTATGGAATACCAGGGATGTCCAATGAACGCTGGGGAAAGAATATTGAAAAGGCCCTGTCTTATGGGATACCCCACATTTCGTCCTATGCATTGACCGTTGAGCCAAAAACCGCCTTGGCCAATTTTATAAAAAAAGGTATGGTAAAGCCTATTGACGACGAACAGGCGCAGCGGCAGTTCCATATTTTATACGATGTTTTGGCGGGAGCAGGATTTGATTGCTACGAAGTTTCCAACTTCGGAAAACCTGGGTATTATTCCAAAAACAATACGGCCTATTGGTTGGGTAAAAGATACATGGGTATTGGCCCCTCCGCCCATTCCTTTGATGGGAAACAAAGGGGTTGGAATATTAACAATAACCCAAAATATCTCAAGGCAATTGAGAAAGGGGAATTGCCAATGGAAACCGAAGTTCTTTCCAAAAACGACAAATACAATGAGTACGTAATGACAAGCTTACGAACTAGTTGGGGCATTTCTTTGGAAAGAATCCAAAATGAATTTGGTGAAACATTTAGTAAGCATCTAACCCAACAAATCAAGAAATATGTAGCACAAAAATTGTTGGCTGTATCAGAAGACCGATTGGTGGCAACAAAAAAAGGAAAGTTTTTGGTTGACGGGATTGCTTCAGATCTTTTTGTAGTAAATTTAGACTAAAATTAAGCTGTCATTCCTGCGAACCTGCCTATCGGCATACATGAGCTGGAATCCACAAACCCGGCTTTTACGCTGTTCAAGGACAGAAGGGGGCGAAACACTATGACCATATGATTGCAACAATTAGGGTGAACAATAGAAATCATACAATTGATTTAACAAAACCATTGGATATTTCAATACCCTTGAAAGGTGACGCATCTGATGTCAATGCATGGTATATAGAGCATCCGAGAATTCAACCGCATACAGAGGGTGAATTTGTTGGTGCAGTTTCAAAAGGTGCTGCGATTAATTTCAACGATATATGGTTCAGTCCGCATGCCCATGGAACCCATACGGAGTGCGTGGGTCATATTACCGAGGAAGTTCACTCCATTAATAAAACTTTGAATCGGTATTTCTTCTTTGCTGAGGTTATAACGATCGCCCCAGAAAAATATCAAGATGATTTTGTGATTTCGAAAAAGCAATTGCAATATGCGTTTGGGAATAAGAAAAGAGACGCTGTAATTATTAGGACACTACCTAATTTGAGGGATAAGACCTCTAAACAATACTCCAATACCAATTTCCCCTATCTCTTGGAAGAGGCGGCCCAATTTTTAGTGAATAAAGGAGTTGAACATCTGCTGATCGATTTACCCTCGGTTGATAAGGAAAGGGATGGAGGAGCACTATTGGCCCACCGGGCATTCTGGAATGTCGATGGCAAAATGCGCAAACAAGCAACGATAACAGAATTTATTTATGTTTCCAATACCATTGAAGACGGCACATATTTTCTTAATTTACAAGTTGCGCCTTTTGAGAATGACGCCTCACCGAGCAGACCTGTTTTATATAAAATTTTGGAATCATGAAAGTATTGGTGAAGTTTGAGGAGCTG
>JBATIW010000122.1:0-15070 GCA_049668005.1 Maribacter sp. | reverse complement strand
CCAGTATATCCATTTTGGTAAATAATGGTAGGGAAGGCAATATTCTTTTCGCTTCCAACGAATATATAGCGACACATTCACCTATTCAAGTATTAATGCAGGCATTAAAGACCAAACATAATATTTCGAAATTTGAAAACAGCTATAATGCAATTGCAGCAGTACGCATGATAAAATCGGAGGCTGAAATAAAAATCATGAAAAAGGCTTCGAGCATTACGGTAAAGAGCATTAAAGAAGCGGCCAAAAGCATTCAACCAGGGATTGACGAACGTTATCTAGAAGGGGTTTTAGAAGGTCATTATAAAAAACTGGGGGCGCAGCGTTTGGCTTTTGGTTCTATAATAAAATCCGGTCCAAACGCATTGTGGCCATGGCGTATTTTGGCAACACATTACAATAGAAGAAATCGCATGATGCAAGCTGGTGATCTGGTGATTTTTGATGTAGGTTGTGAATACAACAACTACGTTAGTGACATTGGTAGAACGTTTCCCGTCTCTGGGAAATTCACCTCACGTCAAAGAGCGGTTTTAACGATGGAAGTTGGTGTTGCCGACCAAATTATAGCCTATATAAAACCTGGGATTACATTTAAGGACATACGTGTGCTTACAGACAGGATCATTCCAGAAGATGCTAAGGAATATATGCAAGTTGGGTTATTCTTCGGGCATCATTTAGGGCTTTCCACAGTAGACCCAGATCTACCAGAAGCAGTTCTTGAACCAGGAATGATTTTTACCGTCGAACCCTGGTATTATAACCATGATGAACAGCTATCCGTATTCACTGAAGATATTGTTTTAATTACCGAAAACGGTTGTGAGGTATTAAGTAAAAGCTTGCCAAGAACTCCAGAAGCCTTAGAACAATTAATGAAACAATAATATTTGCATTTAGTATTATTACGAACAACACCCACATGGTACCCTACTATTTGCTTTAACCAAAACCTATTACTAATTTCACGCTCAACCTTGTGTTAAAAAAGCTTTCGCACCAACGAAAACAGGTCATGAAAGCAACTGGCAGTTAAAGGTTCCTTTGGCTATGAACACATAAACGTAATCCCGCTGCTAGTCCTATCCGTCTGGTTGTTTTAAAACCAATTTTTTATATTTTAATTAAAAGAAACAAGATGATAACCCCATTAAGAACAAAACAATCCATTTTCTTATCTATAGTAATGATCGTATTGGTAAGTTGCAAGCAAGAAAAAAACCAAGAAACTACGGTCGATAACTTATTATTAAAAGAATGGGTAGGACCATATGGTGGTGTTCCTGCATTTGACCAGATGAAAGTTGAAGATGTAAAAGCTGCAATGCTTCTAGCTATGGAACTAAATCTTAAGGATATTGATGCCATAGCAAATAATACTGATGCTCCTACTTTCGAAAATACCATTGAGGAAATGGAACGTGCAGGTGAAGAATTAAAAAGAGGCTCTACCTATTATGGTATTTTAAGTGGTAATATGTCCACGCCGGAATTCAGAGCCATTCAGACTGAATTGGCGCCTTTATTCTCCGAGTTCCGATCTAAAATCACACAAAACGAAAAATTGTTTCAACGTGCAAAAGCAGTTTATGATGCTTCACGTGAAAAACCTCTTGATGCCGACCAACAGCGTGTTGTTGAGTTGACATATAAAGGATTTGCGATGAATGGTGCGGATCTTGACAAAGAAAAAAAAGAAAGATACACAGTCATAAATAAAGAATTATCCAGCTTATATACCCAATTTTCGAACAATGTTTTACATGACGAAGAAAACTATATTACTTATTTAACAAAAGAACAATTAGGGGGTTTATCTGATGGCTTTATTAAATCTGCTGCAAAAATTGCAGCTGACAATGGACAAGAAGGTAAATATGCCATTACCAACACAAGGTCTTCAATGGATCCTTTCTTAAAATATTCTACAGAAAGAGAGTTACGCAAACAAGTATGGACTAATTATTATGCTAGAGGGGATAATGGGGATGCGTATGACAACAATCAAAATATCGCTGCCATTCTTAAACTTCGAAGAGAGCGTGTAGAACTATTAGGGCATAAGAATTATGCCGAATGGCGTTTGCAAGATCGTATGGCAAAAACTCCTGAAAATGCAATGGCACTAATGGAAGCCGTTTGGCCAGCCGCCATTGCAAGAGTTGCTGAAGAAGTAGTGGATATGCAAACTGTAGCAGACAAAAGTGGCGATAACATTACAATTGAACCTTGGGATTATCGCTACTATGCTGAAAAAGTTAGAAAAGTAAAATATGATTTAGACTCAGATGAAGTTAAACAATATCTTCAGCTTGATAGGCTTACTGATGCTATGCATTATGTAGCGGGACGTATATTTAACTTCAACTTTACTCCTGTTCCGGAAGGTTCAGTTCCTGTTTTTCATGAAGATGTAAAAGTTTGGGAAGTAACGGATAAGGCCTCTGGGGAAAATATTGGGCTTTGGTATCTAGATCCATATGCAAGACAAGGCAAACGTTCTGGAGCTTGGGCAACAACATATAGAAGCCATACAACTTTCGATGGAGAGAAAAATGTTTTGGGTTCGAACAATTCAAACTTTGTAAAACCAGCTCCAGGTGAAGCATTATTAGTGTCTTGGGATGATGCCACCACATTCTTCCATGAATTTGGCCATGCATTACACTACTTCTCTTCAAATGTAAAATACCCAACTTTAAATGGAGGGGTTAGGGATTACACGGAATTCCAATCACAATTACTTGAACGTTGGTTATCAACAGACGATGTAATCAGTCGATTTTTAGTACATAATAAAACTGGTGAGCCAATGCCGGCAGCATTAGTGGCAAAAATTAAAAAAGCTACAACATTCAATCAAGGATTTTCAACTACGGAGTATTTGGCATCAGCCATCATGGATATGAAATTCCATCTTGCGGATCCTACAAATATCGATGTGGACAAATTTGAACGTGAAACGCTTGCTGAATTGAAAATGCCAAAAGAACTACCCATGCGTCACCGATCGCCACAATTTGGTCATGTATTCTCAGGTGAAGGTTATGCTACAGCCTACTATGGTTATATGTGGGCAGATGTATTGACGGCTGATGCTTCAGAAGCCTTTGCAGAAGCCCCGGGGGGTTTTTATGATGAAGAAATGGCAGACAAACTAGTAAAGTATTTATTTGAGCCTAGAAACTCCATGGATCCCGCTGAAGCGTATCGATTATTTAGAGGGCGCGACGCAAAAATTGAGGCTCTAATGAGAGATAGGGGTTTTCCCGTGACCACTGAATAAGAGGTGCTAAAACTAATATAGGTAACTACTATGCTAATTGGACTTTTCTATATTCTTGTTCCTCTTTTTTTAATAGGAATGATCGCATTTAAACGACAGCCAAATATTTTAATTTGGATACTTACAATTTTATCTTTTGGATTGGTTTTAATCTATTTGTGGGCAACGGTTCGCTGGGAAATAGTCAGTATTTATTTCAGACCAATAATTCCAGTATTATACGTAATAGCTTGTGTGTTAAGTTTTAAACGAATTAAGAAACCGAAATCCCCGCCGAAGAAAATGGTGCTAATATTTGCCATTGGGCTTCATTTAATATTGATTATTTTTTTTTCAGGTCTGAATTGGTTTTCAGTTAAAGGCTATATCCCACCAGAAAACGCAATTGATTTGGTTTCACCTTTTCGGAATGGAAAACAAATAGTATTACATGGTGGTGCAAGCCCTTTTACCAATGGGCACTTTCATGTTAAACCGCAAAATTATGCGCTGGACATTGTCGGATTGAACACTTTGGGAATGCGTTCTACTTCATTTGCTGGAGGTGCCAATCTAGATAACTACGTTATTTATGGCGAGCCAATATACAGTCCATGTGATGGTACAATTGTAATTGTGGTTGATCGTTATGATGACCAAAACCCTCCACTGACAGATACTGAGCATTTAGCAGGAAACCATATTTTGATTGAAAGTGAGGGCGTTGAAATACTCTTGGCACATCTTAAAAAAGGAAGCACTATGGTTAAAGAGGGGGATATTGTGACTACAAACAGTATTCTAGGCCAGGTAGGTAATACAGGCAATACCAGCGAACCCCATTTACATATGCATGTTGAGCGTGGAGGAAATCCAAAAACAATCCTAAATGGCAACCCTGTTCCGTTTACAATTAATGAACGATTTCTTGTAAGGGGGGATGTATTAAGGTCGATTAAGAAGAATGATGCCAACCAATAATGTCATAAATAGGATTTATTGTTGATTACCAATCAGGGTTAAGTCTATAGTGGATTGGAAAGTTTGGCTGAATAGATTTCATCAAAATAAAACCAACATAGGTTGGGTATAATTAATCAACTTAAGAAAACAACTATGAATCCAATAATCAAGAATGTTTTAGCTGTCATTTTTGGGTGGCTCGGGGGTAGTGTTGTCAATATGGGGCTAGTAAAATTTGGCCAAAAATTATTTCCCATAGCGGGTATTAACCCAAATGACATGAGTGCGCTAGCGGATGTGATGCCAACTTTAGAATTCAAATACTTTATTTTTCCTTTTTTAGCACACGCTTTAGGTACGCTATCTGGAGCTATGATTGCTGGATTAATGGCAGCGAACCACAAGATGAAATTCTCTTTGGGCATTGGCGGTTTATTCTTGTTGGGAGGAATTATGGTCAACTACATGATTGCCGGACCAACTTGGTTTACGATCGTGGACCTTGTTTTCGCATATTTACCTATGGCCTGGTTTGGTGGGAAACTAGCGACGAATATATCAAGGAAAAAATGAAATTGAGGTGAATAGAAAAACTATGCTATCTGGAAAATACCTCTTATCATTACATTGCTTCCTTGTGTTTTGCACTTAATACTGAAATGGATGGAATTTTAGACCTTCTTGGCGAACCATACCAATGAACTGATGGCTCTCCTTTGCCTTTTGTGTAGGGATTAAAATTTAAAATGCTTTTTGTGTTCTCTGGTAGTTATTCCCTAAACATAATTAACACATAATTCCCTGTTAATCAACGCTTAAAATTTGTCTCCGTCAGATATTTAGGCTATCTTTTACCAATGATTAGTATAGAGAAATTACATAATAAGGAATTCTTGGAGAAATCCATACATCACTTAGAGGCTACTGGCTTTGAAAGTATAAAAGCCGATATTGATGGATATGAAACCCCTAAATCATATCTTAAAAAAGGAAGTGATATTAAAATTACCCCAGATATAGTGGCCCTTAAAAATGGAATGAAGTACTTTTTTGAGATAAGTCTAAAATCGGAAAAACCACTGCTATTAAAATCAAAATGGTTGTTTTTAGATGCCTTGAGCCGATTGAAATCAAATAGATTCCGAATAATAACCACAAAAGGGCATTATAAGTTCACAGAAAACATGTTGGATGATATAAATCTGACCAATAAAACGCCTATTAGAATTTAGTTGCCTGCACGCTTTACTTTTTCAACATTCCTATGTGTGGAATTCCGTCTTCTAAATACCCCTCTCCCACTTGTTTGAATCCAAGGGAATTGTAGAATTTCTTTAAATAAGATTGAGCTGAAATAAGAATTTCGGTTTCGTTCAAATGTTCATGAACAACTTTTATTGTGGCATTCATGATTTCATGACCATAGCCGTATTTACGCTCTGAATTTTTTACAACTACCCGGCCTATACTTGCTTCCTTAAAATAATCCCCAGCTTTGAATATTCTGGTATATGCAACTACATCTTTGTTCTTGATTCCTATAACATGAAGTGCTTTTTGATCTTTGCCATCTAAATCCTGGTAGGCGCAACCTTGTTCTACCACGAATACTTCAGCACGTAATTGGAGTATACCATACAATTCGTCGATTGAAAGCTCTTCAAACTTTTTTACGGTGATATTCATAGTTAGTCTTGAACAATAATTTGTTTAACATCACACTTGCCAAATTCCGGCTGTATGTTTACGTGGTTTATTCCAAATTTGTGATACATTTCTTCTTCAATCTTATCCAATATAATATCGAATTCAGAAATCTTTATATCCTTTAAAAAATCTATATGGGCCTCAAGATGAACCTCATCTTCATTCAGCTGCCAAATATGTACGTGATGTACATTTTTTATCAGGTCGATGTTGCTAATGGTTTCCACGATTTTTTGAACATGTATGGTGTTTGGAGTGAATAGCATCAGTACCTTGGTAGATTCTTTCAAAAGATCAAATCCCATATAAATAAGATATAAGGCAATCACAAGGGTCAATGCGGGATCAACCCAATACATTTGATAGAATTTCATTAATAAACCACCTACTAAAACAGCAACGGAAGCCATCATATCTGTGAATAAATGTAGATACGCTGATTTCATGTTCATATTACGTTCGGCATCTTTTTTAAGTAATAGAACACTGAAACCGTTCGCTGCAATTCCTAAAAGAGATAACCAAATGACCAAGTTCGATTCAACATCCATGGGTTCCATAAATCGTTCTATGGCCTCAATAATCAAAATAACAGCAACAATAATCAAGGTAGCGGCATTCACAAACGCAGCAATTATCTCTGCACGCTTATAACCAAAGGTCTTATTACTGGATGCCTTCTTTTTTGAAAGAACCGTAGCTCCATAACTAATAATAAGTGATAATACATCACTAAAATTATGCAGTGCATCAGATAGTAGGGATAAGCTTCCAGAAATCAATCCTCCTATTACCTGGGAGATGGTAATAAGTATATTCAGTAAAATGGATATGATAAGATTCCTACCTTTAAGGTCAGTATGGGCGTGAGAATGATCGTGGTTATGTGCCATATTCCTTTAGGAGGGCTGATAATGAATCTACATCAAGAAACAACTTAAGTACTGTGTTAAGAACATGCTATTTTTTCAATGCGTCGCTCATGTCTCCCACCCTCAAATTCAGTTTTTAGAAAAACCTTAACCATATCCAAGGCTTGTGGTAAAGAAATAAAACGAGCTGGTAAACTTAATATGTTTGCATCGTTATGTTCACGTGCCAATTGTACGATTTCTTTATTCCAACATAGTGCACAACGTATCTTTTGATGTTTATTTGCGGTCATAGAAGCCCCATTCCCACTTCCACAGATGATGATTCCATAATCTACTTTACCTTCTTCAACTTCTTTGGCAACAGGATGCACAAAGTCAGGATAATCAACACTATCACTACCATCAGTACCATAGTTGCTAACTTCTATATTTATAGACTTTAGAAGACCAATAATAGCTAATTTGTACTCAGTTCCAGCGTGATCGTTTCCTATTGCTATTTTCATTTTTTAGAGAATGGGTTTACTACAAATGTACAAATACATTGCCATTCACAACAAATGGAAATTAAAGACGTTCTTTGTTTATAATATAATAAAATTCATTGTTATTAACTTACCGATACTACTTGTTAACTTGTTTATAATTAGCTCAAAAAAAGTAGTGTTTAAATTTTGATTTCCAACTTCTATTTTGTCTTACGAAACAATTCGGTAGGAAAAGAATTTACTTCTCATATAATAACAGAAAGATATTAAGCTAATTCTTTTGGTAGTTAACAAAAATTTAAACTTAACTTATTAATAATTTTATGTTGAAATAGGTTATTAATAATCGTTGATAACAATTCTAAAAGACTGATTAAGAATGTAGACGGTATCTGATAAGATGTAGATAAACTCTTAAAGTAATATAAAAGTATATTCCATACATATACTTATACCCGTTATCAACACACTATCATAGACACCATTTTGATTTTTAATTAATAAAAGAAAAATAGAATATATGTTATATATGTTGATAACATATTTAAAGGTTAAATTAACCATAATGAAAATGTACAGAATATAGGTAATGGATTATAATTTGTAATTTTCCACCCAAATAAAATTTTTAATGTCGAAAAAGAAGAAAGCAAGAAACCATAGAACAAACGAAATAACAAAAGGAATCTTCACAGTACTTGAAAAAGAACCGAAAAATAGCTTTACATACAAACAAATTGCCTCAAGAATGGGTATAGTTGATACCAATGATCGTAATAATTTAATAAAGAAACTTACCCAGCTTAAGGAATCCAAGAGAATTTTAGAGGAAACCAGAGGACATTTTAAAGCTGTTGCATCAACTAAAACATACCACACAGGAACCGTTGATATTACCGGAAGAGGAAATGCCTATATAGTTATTGAGGGAATGGAAGATGATGTGTTCGTTCCGTTTAATAAACTAAACAAGGCCTTTCATAAAGATATAGTGGAGGTATACATTTTTCCGAGAAGAAACGGAAAGAAATTAGAGGGGGAAATAACACGGGTTTTGGAAAGAAAGAAGACCACTTTCGTAGGTATTGTTGACACGCAAAAGACTTTCGCGTTTGTAAGACCGTCTGACTTTAGAATGTACACTGATATTTTTATACCGAAAGAAAAAATAGGTGCTGCTGAAAATGGCGATAAGGTCGTTGTTGAAATAACAGAATGGCCAGCTAATGCAAGTTCCCCTTTTGGAGCTATTACCAGTATTTTAGGTAAACCAGGGGAGCATCATACGGAGATACATTCCATTTTGGCAGAATATGGACTACCCTATGAATTTCCTATTGAGATTGAGCAATATGCCAATACATTGGATACTTCAATCAAAGCCGATGAAATTGCCAAAAGAAGGGATATGAGAAAGGTACTTACCTTTACCATAGATCCTAAGGATGCCAAGGATTTTGATGATGCCCTTTCTTTTGAAATTCTTGAAAATGGCCATTATGAAATAGGAATACATATTGCCGATGTTTCACATTATCTTAAACCGGATACCATTTTGGATGATGAGGCCTATAATAGGGCTACTTCAGTTTATCTTGTGGATAGGGTTGTTCCCATGTTACCTGAAATTTTATCAAACAACGCATGTTCGTTAAGGCCAAATGAAGAAAAATACACTTTTTCAGCGATTTTTGAACTGGATGATAAGGCCGTTATAAAGAATCAATGGTTTGGCAGAACGGTGATTGATTCGAATGAACGATTTGCTTATGAAGAAGCCCAGTATATTATTGAGAACAGCAATGGTAATATTCCTGAAGAAATTTCTATAAGAGAGGGTGCTTATTCTGTTTCTGATGAAGTTGTAAAAGCTACTTTAACTTTGGATAAGTTAGCTAAAATAATGCGTTTGAAAAGAATGCAACAGGGTGCTATTTCATTTGATAAAGTTGAAGTAAGATTCAATTTGGACCAAAATAGTGAACCTCAAAGTGTCTATTTCAAAGAAGCCAAGGATGCAAATAAATTAATTGAGGAATTCATGCTACTTGCGAATAGAAAAGTAGCGGAATTCATAGGTAAACAAAAACCTAAGAAAACGTTTATTTATCGAATTCATGATGACCCCAACGAAGATAAATTAATGGCTTTGAATGGAATTATTTCAAGGTTCGGTCATAAACTTGACTTTAAGGATAAAAAATCCATCAGCGCTTCTTTAAATCAACTTCTCGAAGACGTAAAGGGACAAAAAGAACAGAATTTAGTGGATACCTTGGCAATCCGAAGCATGAGTAAAGCCATTTATACAACTGACAATATTGGTCATTATGGCTTGGCCTTTGATTATTACTCGCATTTTACCTCCCCCATACGTCGTTATCCAGATGTTATGGTACATAGATTACTGCAACATTATTTGGAAAATGGCAAATCACCTAAAGAAGAAATTTATGAGGATAAATGCAAACATTCCTCTGATATGGAAGGTTTAGCGGCCAATGCCGAACGGGATTCAATAAAGTATATGCAGATAAAATTCATGCAAGACCATCAAGACAGGGAGTTTGTAGGGGTTATCTCAGGGGTTACAGAATGGGGTATTTATGTGGAAATCATCGAAAATAAGTGCGAAGGCATGGTCAGGATACGGGATATAAAAGGTGATTATTATATCTTTGATGAAAAGCAGTATGCCATTATTGGTGAACGGACCAAGAAATCATATCAATTGGGTGATGAGGTCATTGTTATGGTAAAAAGCACAGACCTGGTAAAACGCCATCTTGACTTTTCACTCATCGGAAAGAACGATTGAAAACGTTTTTTGGAATAGATTTTGTTTAAGTTAGTAAGAAAATACCTAAAAACTGAAACAATGAAGAATTTGGTTTGGCTTGCGGTGCTATTGTTTAGCTTTCAAACAATTAAAGCGCAAGATGAAAGAACTACACAGGACCTACAACCATTTTCAGAAATAAAGGCTTTTGATGGGTTATCCATTAATTTGATAAAAGCTTCTGAAAATAAGGCGGTTATAACGGGTGCAAACACGAAGAACGTTGCCATTGTTAACAATGATGGGGTTTTAAAAATACGTATGCAGGTCACTAAACTATTTAGTGGTTACAGAACATTCGTTGATGTTTATTATTCCGATGAATTAGTGGTCATCGATGTTAATGAAGACGCGAGAATAACTTCAAAAGAGTCTATTGTACAAGATGTTCTTGAACTCAAGGCGCAAGAAGGCGGTGAATTGTCAATTAATGCGGTAGTAGAACAACTATTGATAAAGACAGTTACGGGAGGTGTAATTGAAACTTTCGGCACTGCTGATTTACAGGATGTTGCCATCAACACAGGTGGTATTTATGAAGGAAAGGAACTGAAAACCAAGTTTTCTACCATAAACGTTAATGCTGGATCCAAAGCGGAAATTTACGCTACCAATTATGTAAAGGCCACTGTAAAAGCAGGTGGCGAGGTATTAGTTTATGGTAATCCTGAAAAAATGGACGAAAAAACGGTATTTGGTGGTATAATTACGCGAATGTAACCCTTATAAATGTTAGACGATATTCAGGCAGCGATTCCATTGGGCTTTTTTTTAAGCTTTATGATTGGGCCTGTTTTTTTTGTGCTATTGGAGACTAGTGCGGTCAAGGGATTTAGGGCTGCTCTGGTTTTCGACCTTGGGGTTATTTTTGCCGATATTCTATTCCTGGTAGTGGCGTATTTCAGTAGTTTTCAATTGTTGGAAAACTTAAGCAATCAACCAGGTCTTTATGTTTTTGGCGGTGTTATTCTATTGGTCTATGGAATTACTACTTATTTCAAGAAAGATATTAAGAAGGACAAGCCCGCTTTAAGAACGAAAAAAAGTGACTATCTAAGTCTTTTTGTAAAAGGATTTTTATTGAATTTCATCAATATTGGTGTCCTCGTATTTTGGTTGGGGATAATTATTGTTGTTGGGCCGAGCTTAAATAATGATCCAAATCGAATTATTGTTTTCTTTTCAACCATGCTTGGGGCTTATTTGGCCACTGACATTTTCAAGATATTATTGGCAAAACAACTAAAAAGGAAGCTTACTTATAAGCGAATTTCCCGTATCAAGAAAGGATTGGGCATTGTATTGATGATTTGTGGTATGGTACTAATTGTTAAAGGTTTCCTTCCAAAGGATAAATTCAATATTGAAAAAGGGATTGAGAAAATCGAACAGATTAGGGAATAGTCCCGAATAAAAAGCCTCCTTAAGTCTTAAGGAGGCTTTTTCGAGGCATCGAATGGATTCGAACCACTGTATAAACCTTTGCAAGGTTTAGCCTAACCACTCGGCCACGATGCCATTTCAAGGCGCAAATGTAGCACCTTATTCTTAAGTTACAAAAAAACCTCCTTAAGTCTTAAGGAGGTTTTTAGAGGCATCGAGCGGATTCGAACCGCTGTACAAGCTTTTGCAGAGCTGCGCCTAGCCACTCGGCCACGATGCCATTTTGAGGTGCAAATGTAGTATCTTATTCTTAGGTTTCAAAGATATAGGTCATGATCTTTTTGAACTTAAAACCACTGTCACCATTTCTACATCACCACCGATCGGAGGGTTTATTTTCGAGACGGCAACCTTTATTTTATCAACTGTTTTCAAATCCAGAAAAATGTGGTCAATAATTCGTTTTGCTACATGCTCAAGCAACTTGGATGGAATGTTCATTTCCTCTTTTACAATGTGGTTTATATGAACATAGTCTACCGTATCTAAAAGATTGTCAGAAATAGCAGCTTTTTGAAGATTTGTTCTCAACGAGACGTCTACGCGATATTCGCTACCTATGATACTTTCCTCGGCCAAACATCCATGATGGGCATGTGCCCTTATATTTGTGACTTTTATAATTCCCATTGCGTGATGAAACGTTTGCGCAAACTTAGGTCAAACTAATGAGAAAATTAATAAGTGCATCTACAATTGCTGATCCCTTGGAAAAGATCTACACCTAAAGTAACCACATGGGTACCGGTACTATAACCCAAAATTTCATTTAGAATTACCTGATAGGAATATCCGAAATAAAAATTATTTTTCTTAAGGCCTACAATTGGAGCAATATAAAGTGGATCACCAATCTGATCGTTCAAAAAACGATACGTGGCACCAACATAATAGTAATCCTCAAAATCATACCACCTGAACTTAACGTTCAAATCCGTAACGGATCTTCCATCACTTTCAAAAAGTTGGAAGAAAATAGAAGGTTCTATCTCCAGTTTACTATTCTTGTTTTTGGTATATCTATATCCTGTATAGGCATAGTAATTACGCAAGGTGTTGGGCTCAAAGACAGGGTTGAATTTGGTTAGATCCTTATCCAGTAAATTGGAGGCGTTCAAACTAAAATAGAACTTGTCGTAACGGTACATGACCCCAACATCGAAGTTATGGTTTGTTGTGGCACGGTCATCAGTAACACTTGGGTCAAGCGCATCAAAATTCTCTATATCAATTCTAAATTGATTGAAGTTGTATGAAAGTCCAAATGAAAGAAATTCATCATCATACCTATCCAATGTCAAATGGTGCGCAAACGACAATCTTGCCCCTCGTTGTTTTGTTTCCCCATTGCTATCATTATATAATAAGGCGCCTATTCCGGACCTTTCCCCGATACGCATATCAGCAGCCAAAGACTGCGTATCTGGCGCATCTTTGATTCCCACCCATTGCGTAAGTCCGTTTACACGTATTTTTACATGATCCCCGATACCAGCATAGGTCGGCGACATAACAAAAGGATTGTCTGCCAAGTACTGTGAAAGCTGGGGTATGGTAAGTTCCTGACCTTTTACGGCCAAAACACTTATGATTAACAGTAGTGTCAGTAATTTATTGCGCATTATTGTATTTGGTTAAGTTTAGCGATACAGGGTAAAGTGTCCAACAAACTCTCGGTCATCACGGTCTGCCCTTAGTTTAATAACGTACCAGTAATCACCGGTTGGTAGTTCGGCACCATGATATATACCATCCCATCCGTTTTTACTGACCACATCGTCTTCTACCACTCTTCCATAACGATCAAATATTTTAATTAGTATTTCAGGGAAAGCTTCTAAATTTCTTGGAATCCAGAAATCATTTTGGCCATCTCCGTCAGGGGTAAAGAAGTTCGGAATTTCAATATCTATGAATTCCATTTCTATGGTAGCAATAACCTCACATCCGTTCTCATCAACAACCCTAACCTCATAAGTATCAGTTCTATAGATGGTATACGTATTGTCCTGGCCATTGTTTTCACCGTCGAAATAAAAGGTATATTCACCTCTTCCGCCAGTTGCAATAGCAGTTATTTCATTGATGTTGATATTCTGTAATTCCAAGGTTAAAGGCTCAAACCCCAAAACTTCAAAATCAATAGTATTTAGACATCCGTTTGCATGTGCAATTGTCACCGAGTGCATACCCGGGGCCATATTACTAAAGTCAGAAGTTAGTTGCATATCTGCAGGATCAGTAGAATCCAAGGCGTACATTACAGAACCCAATACAGAAGGATCTTCCATGACGACATTAAGATAGTTGGTGGGTAAATCACCAATACATTCGTAAATAGGTTCGGCAGTCGCGACTAAATTCACTCCTGGAGCTACTTCAATGATGGTATTGGTTTCACACCCTTGCGCATCTATTACAAATAACAGATAACTACCCGCGGCTAGATCCGTGAAATCAACCCTATCTTGAACAAAATCCGATTTATCGTTCAAACTAGTGCTATATGGTGCAGTACCGCCGATAATAGAGGCTGTAATGGTACCATTTTCCTCTCCTATACAAATCTCAGGAGTCGATGTCGCGGTCAAGGTAAGCAATTCCGGTTGTGTGATCGTATATTGTAATTCTTCAAAACAACCATTTTGATCTTGCGCTATCACGGTATAATTACCAGGAGCTAGATCTATGAATGTATTTACATCGTCAAACTTGTTCAGGTTTGGCGAAATAGCGTATTGATAACCATTAGATCCACCCGATAGCGTAACTGTAATGCTTCCGTTATCCTCGCCAAAACAAGTCACGTTTACAACGTTGTCTGTATAGGTTAACGGAGTGGGTTCTGTTATCATGACCTCCTCAGGAGTTGTGGTACAGTCCTCACTGGTTACAGTAACATAATATGTACCAGCGACCAATCCGCCGAATTCCCCTAAACTTTGAGGACCGGCTATTTGGGAAGCCAAGCTCAATGAAACGTCTGTAAACAATCCATATTGATAATTGCCCAATCCACCTTCTGCATCAGCATAGATAATAGCTGTGTTTTCACCATTACAATTTATAACGGCGGCAGTTGTATCAACAATCAAGGTTAATGGATCAATTGGATCTTCATTGACCTCATTGGATAAAATAGAGGTGCAATTGAAGGAATCCTGAACATAATAACGATATGATCCAGCATCTACACTAAATGTTTGGGTGTTTCCACCAGACATCGGTAAGAAGGCAATTCCGTCTGTACTATACAGATATGGCCCTGTTCCACCACTTGCTGTTAGTTCCAAATCTGCTTGGGTAGTACATGTCAATGGACTTGTCCTAATCAAAGAAGCAAATACTTCAGTAGGGTCAGTAATCGTAACCTGGGGTGTTTCAACATCACAATTCCATCCATCACTTACTGTAATGCTGTATATGCCAGCTCCAAGATTATCAAAAACAGGACTTATTTGTCCACCACTAGTGAAATCAATGATAA
>JBATIW010000121.1:0-10782 GCA_049668005.1 Maribacter sp. | reverse complement strand
AAAGAGACGACAAGGTTTTGCGTTTTTGTTTTGCCAAAACAGAGGAAACGCTGGAAAAAGCGACGGAAATATTGAACAAACTCTAATTTAAGGAATCATTTAGTATTGTCATAAACTCCCCGATTTTATTTGGCTCTAACCAACGTGTAACTACTACAACACTATTTTCCCTATCCAAAACGATAAAATTACCGCCAAAACCTGCAGCATAGTACATGCTTTCCGGAAGATCTTCCCAATGTCGGTCCCCCTTTTTATTCAACCACCACATATATCCATAATTCACGTTCGGAGTTGAAGGTTCAATAGCTTTTTGAATCCATTCTTGACTTATAATTTGCTGGTCAATCCATTTCCCGTTATTCAGAAATAGAAGTCCAAAACGGGCCATGTCTTCTGTGCTTATAAAAATTCCGGCACCTGAATGCCCACCACCAGTCACCGATTTCATTTGAATACCGTCAATTTCTGTCCAGGCATGCTCATAACCATGCCAGCGCCAAGTCGTAGATGCCCCGATTTTATCCATTAGTTGTTCTTTCAAAACCATAGGTAAAGGTTTGCGCCAAACATGGGTCAGTGCATATGCCAAAACATTTACCCGCACATCATTATATTCCATAATCGTTCCTGGCTCATTTAGCTTTCGGAATTTCCAATCATCCAGGCCTCCATTATTGGGTGGCCTATCTGCCCAATCCTTACCACCCCATAGTTCACCGGACCAATCTGAATTTTGTTGTAATAAATGTTCCCAAGTGATTTTACCATTATGTTCACCACCAAAAGTGCCGTCCCATATATATTGGCTTACTTTATCCTTGGTGCTGTTGATCAGGGATTTATCCTCTGCGATACCTGCCACCGTAGACAAGAAGCTTTTGGTGACACTGAAGGTCATATCAACTCTTTTTATATCGCCCCATTTGGCGATTATATATCCATTTTTAAGAATCATACCAGCAGGTCCTCCTCTTTTCTTGGTTGGTCCTAATATTTCATGAAATGGCTCTCTTTCGAACCCTTTGAGGATGGCAATTCTTAAATCCCGTGAACCAGAATATTCATTGTTCTTCACAAAATCTACTGCTTCCTTGAGTTTGTCTGCATTAATCTTAAAATCATTGGCAGGTTTTTCTGCCCACTCGGCATTCCGCTCAGGAAAGTAATAATTGTCCTGGGCAACTAAGGAACAGGAACATAATAGGGCTAAGAAAAGTAACTTTATTGTGTGCATTTGCAATGGATTTAATCTTTGTTGAAGTTAATCAAATCATAACGCATTAGCCAATCCATTTGCTTGTCTTTTCCAATGTAATATGGATGCATCCCAAACTTTGAAAATCCGTTTATTTCGTAGAATTTTATTGCTGTTTTGTTGTGTTCCCATACACCTAACCAAAGAAAGGTCTTTGTAGCTTGAGACGCTAGTTTTTTCGCCTGCTGTAGCATTCGCTTACCAAGACCTATCCCTTGAAATTCCCGAATAACATAAATCCGTTCAAGTTCCAGGGAATCTTCCCCCTTTAAATCAGATTGTGCATCGTTTTCGTTCAATTTAAAATATCCAACAAGGTCATTGTCAGTATAAACGAAATAAAAGGTTGTAAACGGATTTTCTAACTCTTCGGTAAGTTTTGATTTATTAAAGGCAAAGTCTGTATAAACTTTAAAATCATCAGGGTTGTTATTTGCTTCAAAAGCATCAAAAAATGTAGATTTTGATATTTGGACAAGTTGGTCCAAATCATTTACGGAGCACTTTTTAAAAACGAGTTGCATTTAGGTTCTTTTATTCCATAAAAATAAACAAAAAAAGAGCCACGTTTTGGGCGTAGCTCTGTTACAATTCTTATACTAAATAGGTTAAAGCATAAATAATTTTTTAGTCAATAATACAACTCCACTGAAAAAATCATTCTTATAGACTTGAATTTCTTCTTCAATTGGGGCGTGATTAATTTGGGCTTCCATAATAAGTAAGTTTATAGGTTAGATTTGGGGTTTAACTTTTATTACACTATAAATTTAGTATAAAACGGAGGTCTTCTCTAAATTATTGTTGTGAAGGATGCATAAAATGTTGTGAAAAAATTTAAAGGTTACTTTCATCGATGAACGACATGTAGTTTAGGGTTAAACCTGCATTTCAGGAATGTCCCCTTCAACTATCAAAGTCCCACTTGTTGCACTTGCGATGGTTTCAACCAATACCCCTGGCGCTCTTTCCAAAAGTTTGAATCCCGCATTCGTCACTTCAAGAATGGCAAGGTTTGTCACTATCTTTTTAACGCAGCCTACACCGGTCAAGGGCATTTGCATATTGTTCTATCGTCAAAAAAATTGCCAATCAGAAATCTAAATCCTCCAAATCATCATCAATATCCTTTGGTTTGTTTGGGTCTTCAACTGGTTTGGTACAGTCCAAATTAATGGACATGTCTGAAGGTTCAGGGAATTCACCATCAGAAATACCCAATTCTTCATTTGCGTAGTTCTTTTTCATATACAGTCCCCAAATTGGAAGGGCCATTGAAGCGCCTTGACCATAGGTAATAGTTTTAAAATGTGCGGCGCGGTCTTCGCATCCTACCCAAACGCCTGTAACTAAATTAGGAACCATGCCCATGAACCAACCATCACTTTGGTTTTGGGTTGTTCCGGTTTTACCGGCTATAGGGTTCTTGAACTCATAAGGGTATCCTGTAATTATTTCATCATATTCCTTTTTATATTTATTGACCCCTGTAGTTCTTAGACGTGTTCCTGACCCACCTTGGGTTACGCCCTCCATTAAATTGACCATGGCATAGGATACCTCTTTGCTCAACACATCTTTGGTCTCAGGAACATATTCATACAATACAGTTCCGTTTTTGTCTTCGATACGTGTTACCATAACTGGTTTAACATACACCCCTTGGTTAACGAACGTACCATAGGCCCCGACCATTTCGTAAACATTAAAATCTGGCGTTCCTAAAGCTATCGAAGGCACCTCGGGTATTTCCCCTGTAAGACCCAAATTCTTTACAATAGAGACCACTGATTTAGGGCCCACCATATCAATCAACTGCGCTGTAATCGTATTCTTGGAATTTGCCAACGCTTTTTTCAGGGTATACATGTTTCCGGAATACTTACCGCTGGAGTTTTTAGGGCACCATGCTTCTGGATTACCATGCTTGTTAGCTTCAATACAATATTGCGTATCCGGTAATTCGTAACAAGGCGATAATCGTAACTGATCAATGGCGGCTGCATAAATGAAGGGCTTAAAAGTGGACCCTGCCTGACGCGCCCCTTGATATACATTATCATATTGAAAGTGTCTATAATCAACTCCACCAACCCAAGCCTTTACATGGCCGGTTTGTGGCTCCATTGACATCATTGCAGTTCTAAGGAAAGTCTTGTAATACCTGATTGAATCCAACGGAGTCATGATGGTATCTTTTTCATGGGTTTCACTTTTCCAATCAAATACCGTCATCTCGGTCTTTTTTGTAAAAGAATTACGTATGTCTTTTTCTGACTTGCCCTGTTTTTTCATCTGTCGCCAGCGATCTGAATTTTTCATGGCTCGCTCCATGATTTTATCCATTTCCTCTTTCTCCAAATCCAGAAAGGGTGCTGTCCTGTTACGTTCAGGCGTATTTTGATGGAAGAATTCCGCTTGTAATTTTTCCATATGTTCTTGAACCGATTCTTCAGCATTTAGCTGCATACGGGAATCTATCGTCGTGTATATTCTCAATCCATCAAGATATAGGCTCCACTTATCGCGCTCCTCTTCCATGGCAGGCTTTGGATTTTCCTTAATCCATTTGTTCATGAATCCTTGAAGATACATCCTAAAATATGTGGCTAGACCTTCCCTATGACTCTCAGGATTAAAATTCACATCCATCTTCAAGGCCTGAAGCGAATCTTTTTGAGTCTCAGTGATAAAATCGTATTTGGCCATTTGTGCCAAAACCGTATTTCTCCTATTAAATACCAATTCTTCCCTTCTTAATGGATTGTAATAGGATGAATTCTTCAACATACCGACCAACATAGCCGATTCCTCAATTTTGAGATTAATGGGCTCTTTACCAAAATATATTTTGGAAGCTGACCGAATCCCATCGGCTGCATATCCGAAATCATAGATGTTTAAATACATAGCTATGATTTCCTCTTTAGTGTATTGTGTTTCCAAACGAGTCGCCAATACCCATTCTTTTATTTTTTGTAAAACGGCCTGGGTCTTTTTTTCCTTTTCCCGCGCACCAATAAATAACTGTCGCGCCAATTGCTGGGAAATCGTGCTTGCACCCCCTTTTTTCCCCAAGTAGGCAACAGCCCTCAACGTACCTATGGCATCAATCCCTGAATGTTTATAAAAACGCGCGTCCTCTGTTGCTATCAAGGCATTTACCAAATTTTCAGGTAAGTCATCATACTTAACAGGTGTGCGATTATCATCCAAATAAAACTTACCTAGCGTTTTACTATCCGAGGAAAAAATTTCAGAAGCTAAGTTTGTTTGCGGATTTTCAAGATGTTCATAAAGAGGAAGTTCTCCAAAAACACCCCAAGAAGCAAAGAGAAATATCAATATCGCAGAAAGAACTCCTGTTGCGAATAATATCCAAAACCATTTTATAAATTTAAAAAAACTGGTTTTTGGATTCTTTTTTTTGGCCTTCACCATTCGTCTACTCATTACTTTTTACAATTTCATATCCGACATCCGTAATGCCCTCCAAATTAACAACCCCAGCTACATTGCCATTTTTACGCATGGCGTGGGATAATCGTAAAGTATATACGCCAGAAGAAGGGAAAACGATGTTTTCTTTATACCACAATTTATTTTCCTTTATGCTACCATACCCTTTGCCGAGCCAAGTCCCATCTGGTTGAGCCATCATAAATTCCAATGTGTCGGTAACAATTTCTTCGTCAGGATATTCTAATTCCGCTATTAAAAATAAGTTGCTGTAAGGGAAGGTGTTATCGTTTCGAAGATTAATATACATATGGTGTTTCTGTATCGTATCCAATTCAGAAAAACTAAATTCGACAATATTGTCCTTGTTCCACGAACCATTATTCGTTGCCTTAAAATCTGTTTTTACAATGGAGTCATCACAGGAGACCACTAAGACAATAACCACAAATGACAATAATACCCTAAGCATTTTTTTGACGTTTTTTTCTATGGTTTCCCCTATTTCTATTTTTATTTCTGTTGTTGCGCCGTTTAGGTCTATCAAAACGTGTAAGACTATCCTGGCCTACAACATTTTCGAAAACCACTTTGTCCTCAACTATGGTGTCAACTACATATTCCTCTAAGCTGGCCACTTTCTCTTTCTTCTTGTTTTTGGATATTATCTCTAAAACTTGATCCTTTGATAGTATATGCCAATTAGCTGGTTCATCTTTATACGAAAACCATAATTTGGATTTGAAAATATCGGACTTTTGACAGAATGCCATTCCCTTTTCTGTGAACAATTTTGTGTCTTGGGGAGGAAAGTCCTTTAATGCTTCCAGATATAAATCGAGTTCGTAATTCAGGCAACATTTCAATTTGCCACATTGTCCCGCCAATTTTTGAGGGTTCAATGAAAGTTGCTGGTAACGCGCCGCCGATGTACTTACCGATCTAAAATCTGTTAACCAAGTAGAACAACATAATTCCCGTCCACAGGATCCAATACCGCCCAATCGTTGTGCTTCTTGTCGATACCCAATTTGGCGCATCTCAATTCGAATTCCAAAGGCCTTGCCCATATCCTTGATCAATTGACGAAAATCAACCCGTTCTTCTGCCGTATAATAAAAGGTAGCCTTAGAACCGTCTCCTTGAAATTCAACATCGGAGATTTTCATTTGTAATTTTAGGATAATTGCTATTTCTCGAGAACGTTTTTTTATTTCCTCTTCCCTGTCCCTTACTTTCTGCCAAATATCAATGTCTTTTTGGCTAGCTTTTCGATATAATTTCAGAATTTCATCGGCAATGTGATCTACTTTTTTCTTTTTCATCTGCACCTTAACAAGTTCCCCTGTTAATGTGACCATACCAATATCGTGACCAGATTGCGCTTGTGTTGCCACAATGTCGCCTATAGATATTGATAGGTTTTCTGTATTTCTGAAGAATTCTTTTCTGCTATTTTTAAATCGGACTTCAACAATGTCAAACGGTTTTTCCCCGCTAGGAAGTGACATGTTGGAAAGCCAATCAAATACCGTTAATTTATTACAACCATCTGTGCCACAAGTCCCATTGTTCTTGCACCCATTTGGTTGTCCATCCTTACCGGTTGAACAACTGTTACAACCCATATTTTATATCTTGATTTGAGAAAAACTTAAGATTCTTCCCAAAAAAGGTTCATATTAATCTTAAATGTAAAGATAGTATAATTTGTTGCAGAAGAAAAGCACGTCTTTGCAATTGAAAAAATACGGTTGTTTAACGTTTTCTACTTTTTAAACTTCAATACCTCTGAGCGGCCTTTTTTAAAGATCTTATTGCTTACCGTTTTACCTTTCCGAAGTCTCTTTTGTTCCATAAAAGGGAGCGCATGTATTTCCTTACATTCCTCTGAACAGCAATCGGTCATTTTTTCGGCACAATCCCTACATTGAATGAACAACAAATGACATGCTTCATTGGCGCAGTTTACATGGCTATCGCAAGCCTTTCCGCATTGGTGGCATTGGGCAATAATATCAGTTGTAATACGCTCACCCCTGCGGTGATCAAAAACAAAATTCTTACCGATAAACTTGTTCTCCAAATCTTGGTCTTTGGTTTGCCTTGCATATTCAATAATCCCACCTTCTAACTGGTAAACATTCCTAAAACCTTTATGTTTATAGTAGGCACTGGCCTTTTCACAACGAATACCGCCAGTACAATACATAACAAGCTTTTTTTCTTCTTTGAATTCCTCAAGGTCTTTTTCAATAATATCCAAAGAATCACGAAAGGTGTCAACATCTGGAGTAATGGCATTTTTAAAATGTCCGATTTCACTTTCATAATGGTTTCGCATGTCGACCAATATCGTATTGGGGTCTTCAATTAATTCATTGAACTTTACCGCATTTACATGTATTCCTTTATTGGTTACATCAAAAGTTACATCATTGAGACCATCGGCTAAAATTTTCTTTCTGACTTTTACTTTTAGTTTCAGGAAGGACTTATTGTCTTGTTCAATAGCAATATTCAGACGTACATTTTTTAAAAATGTGATGCTATCCAAATGTTTTTTAAAAGCTTCAAAATTTTCAGCAGGAACTGATAATTGTGCGTTTATACCCTCGTTGGCGACGTAAATTCGTCCTAAAACATCCAATTCGTTCCAGTGAACAAACAAATGATTTCTGAAAATAACAGGGTTACCTATTTGTGCATATTGATAAAAGGAAATGGTCAAACGTTCTTGCCCAGCCTCTTCTATTAGAGTTTCCCTTTCCTTTGCACTTAATGTATTGTACAGTTGCATGCTATACCAATCGTTAAGTTAAAGAATAGTTTAGACCACAAAGATACGTTTTATGGGAAAATTATCGACAAGGTCATAGCAATTCAAAATCTGAATGTAGTACATAAAAAAGAGTCTTGAAGTTTCAAGACTCTTAATAGGTCACCCCATTTTTTCTTTTTCATAGCATTCTTATACAATGCAAAAAAGGGAATTGACCACCGATGTCCATTGTCCTAAGACAAATGGTTTATATATAGAGTTAGTATATGCTGTTTTAGGTAAGATGTAGTATTTGCTAAAAGGTTGCGTTAAGACAAATGCAATCGTGCAAACTGTGTATAAAATAATTTAAGGTGATGGTTTTATGCAAAAAGAAATAGTAAATTAGCGTTCCTAATTTTATACGAAATGAGTACCGAAAAAGAAGCAAAATTAAAAGCATTAAAATTAACCTTGGATAAACTGGACAAGACTTATGGCAAAGGTGCCGTAATGAAAATGGGGGATAGTGTTGTTGAGGATGTTGAAGTGATTCCATCAGGGTCTTTAGGTCTTGACATAGCCCTTGGAGTGGGTGGGTACCCAAGAGGAAGGGTTGTGGAAATTTATGGTCCTGAATCATCCGGTAAAACAACATTGACACTACATGCCATAGCCGAAGCACAAAAAAATGGGGGTATTGCAGCTTTTATAGATGCAGAACATGCCTTCGACCGTTTTTATGCTGAAAAATTAGGAATAGATATAGACAACTTGATTATTTCCCAACCGGATAATGGTGAACAAGCTTTGGAAATTGCCGATAATTTAATCCGATCAGGAGCTATTGATATTGTGGTTATCGATTCCGTTGCCGCCTTAACCCCTAAAAGCGAGATTGAAGGTGAAATGGGGGATTCTAAAATGGGCCTACATGCGCGATTAATGTCACAAGCTCTTAGAAAGTTGACAGGATCAATCAGTAAAACCAATTGTACTGTTATCTTCATTAACCAATTAAGGGAGAAAATAGGGGTCATGTTCGGTAATCCTGAAACTACAACAGGTGGTAACGCTTTAAAGTTCTACGCTTCGGTACGTTTGGATATTCGTCGTTCAACGCAGATCAAAGATACAGATGGCGCTGTTCAAGGTAACAAAACAAGGGTGAAAGTTGTTAAAAACAAAGTTGCCCCGCCATTTAGATTGGCGGAATTCGATATTATGTATGGCGAAGGTATTTCTAAAATCGGTGAAATCATTGACTTAGGGGTCGAATACGAAATCATAAAGAAAAGTGGCTCTTGGTTCAGTTATGGCGATACCAAACTAGGTCAGGGGCGAGATGCCGTAAAAGCGCTTTTAAATGACAATCCTGAGTTATATGAAGAATTGGAAATTAAAATACGTGAAGCTATTAAAGCCATCAAATAGACAACATTTCCTTATTGATTAATAAATAGGCACCTTGAGGGTGCCTATTCTATTTATTTTCGGCGAATTGCCACAATGCATTGCAGTTATATTCAGCTGCAAAACAACTTTTCTTGTACCTTAACGCTAATAAACGCAACCATAATCAAATAGTTTCATCTTAGAAATAAATTATTAGCTTATGAAAAGGACGTTTTTGGTGCTATGTGCCTTGATGGTATTCCTAACTTTTTCTTCCTGTGATTTGGGAGATGATGGCCCAAACTTTCATTTTGTACCACTTCGGATAGAAAGTGTTGAGATGCCTGAATCATTTGACCTTAATGAAACCTACGAAATTAGGTTCAATTATATAATCCCAGATGGTTGTACGTATTATGAAGGCATTGATGTGGTTAAGGATGAAATAACTACGCGAAAGGTCGTCGCCATTGGTGCACAAAGAACAGATCAAGCGGAATGTACAGAAGTTATTCGGGAAGCGGTGGCTTCTTTCAATTTTGTAGTACTTCATAACCAACCGTATTTGTTTAGATTTTATCAAGGAGAAGATATGAATGGAGAACAACAGTTTTTAGAGGTTGAAGTTCAGGTGAACTAAACCATCATAATAACCTAACCAATATTTTGAGTCTAAAAGAACTCATAGACAAGTGTAAAAAAGGCGATAGAAAAGCACAGGAGCAGTTATATAGGCAATATTCCAATATACTGTTCGGTATCTGCTTAAAATATTCACGCAATAAATCCGAGGCTGAAGATAGTCTGCATGATAGCTTCATGACCATTTTTGAGAAGATAGGCCAGTATAAGTCAAAAGGCTCCTTTGAAGGATGGATAAAAAGAATCACCATCAATACTGTCTTACAGAAATATAGAAAAGAAGAATACCTAAAAGTAGTTTCTGATAATGTAAAAGAAGAGGTTCAAGTAGAAACAGAATATGCTGACATTGGACTCCAGACCCTTTTAAAATACATTCAAGAACTGCCAAATAAATATAGAATGACCTTTAATTTATATGTGTTGGATGGTTATACGCATAAAGAAATCAGTTCAATGTTGGGTACATCGCCCGGCACATCAAAATCAAATCTGGCACGAGCCAGAATGATTTTAAAGGAAAAAATAGAAAACAGAACAACCAGAGCAATAATTGGCATTCTAATTATTGCGCTGGGAAAAAACATGTGAGCATAAATGAAATGCCCACAACAGAATCAAAAAACATGAACATTGCTTAACAATTAGCAGAATGAGTAAAAAAAACCTAGACAAAATATTCCAAGAGAAATTCTCGGATTTTTCAGACATCCCTACAGAAAAAGTCTGGAAATCCATAGAAGTCTCTTTGAATAAAAAGAAGAAAAACCGCAGGGTTATCCCCATTTGGTGGAAACTTGGCGGTATTGCCGCTGCACTGGCAATTGGTTTGTTTCTTATTAATCCTTTCAAAGATGATGGAAATGAAACCAACACCATAATCACAGACATCGAAAGCGTAAAAGATAAACAGCTTGAAGAAGAAAAGGCTGTTGATCCCCAAACTATTGACCTAAAACCGCAAGTGGTTGAAAGTGCAGCATCTGATAACAACAGCACATTGATTGATTTAGACAGTGACCAAAAGAAAAAGGCTGATTCCAAAAATTTCTTTGATGCCAATTCTACCTTGGTAGAGCATGGTAAATCCCAAAAATCAGTAGACCAACAGAAGTTGCCTAATTCAAAAATTGCGATATCGAAGAACGCTGTTGCAACTGAAAAGAGAAATGACGTTATAAAAGATGACATTTCGAATGGGAAGGAAAGTGCATTGGCCATTATTGAACCTCAAAAAACAAAAAATATTTCTTCTGTCAATACCGAA
>JBATIW010000120.1:0-8727 GCA_049668005.1 Maribacter sp. | reverse complement strand
CTCTAGAGGTCTTTTTTTATTTATTATTGGTAGGGTTAGACTTTCATTATCTCAGCTTCCTTAGCGGCCAAGTAATCATCTATTCTTTTAATGTATTTATCGGTTAAGTCCTGAACGTCCATTTCGGCGTTTTTCTTTAGATCTTCTGAGGCATCCTCCAATTCACGAATTTCCTTATTGGCTTCCTGTCGTGCACTACGTACTCCAACTTTGGCATGTTCTGATTCCGCCTTGGCTTGTTTGGCTAATTGTATCCTACGTTCTTCAGTCAATGGCGGAACATTGATAATAACAAAATCACCATTGTTCATGGGGTTAAACCCAAGATTGGCATTCATTATCGCTTTTTCAATCTCTTGTAACATGGACTTTTCCCAAGGCTGGACTGATAAAGTCCTACCATCAGGAGTATTAATATTGGCAACTTGGGTCAATGGGGTTTGTGACCCATAATATTCGACCATTATGGAAGACAGCATAGCTGGACTTGCCTTACCAGCACGTATTTTAATAAACTCTTTTTCAAGATGCAGTATAGCCGCATCCATACTTTCTTGAGTGGCGTCTAAAATAAATTTAATTTCTTCGTTCATAACCTAAGCTTTAAAAAATAATCTTACATAAATTATACCAAACTACAGATTTACTTTTGTACCTACATTTTCTCCGTCAAGCACCTTAAGTAAATTGCCTTTCTTGTTCATATCGAAAACGATAATCGGTAGATCATTTTCCTGACTCAAAGTAAAAGCCGTTGTATCCATTACCTTTAATCCTTTACGCAAGACATCATTGAATGAAATGGAATCGAATTTGGTAGCATCCTTATTTTTTTCGGGATCAGAGGTGTAGATTCCGTCGACACGTGTTCCTTTGAGGATTATATCGGCCTCTATTTCAATTGCTCGTAAAACCGCTGCAGAATCTGTGGTAAAATATGGATTTCCAGTTCCTCCCCCAAAAATAACGACCCTGCCTTTTTCTAAATGTCTCATGGCACGTCTGCGTATAAAGGGTTCTGCGACTTCATTTATCTTAATGGCCGATTGTAAACGGGTTTCAACACCAGCAATCTCTAATGCGCTTTGGAGCGCCAAGCCGTTAATTACTGTGGCTAACATTCCCATATGATCGGCCTGAACACGATCCATACCTTTACTGGCTCCTGCAACTCCCCTAAAAATATTTCCACCACCAATTACAATTGCAACTTGCATGCCCTTGTTAACGACTTCCTTTATTTCCTGAGCATATTCAGCGAGTCTTTCGGCGTCGATGCCATATTGCTTATCACCCATTAGTGCCTCACCACTAAGTTTTAAAAGAATTCTTTCGTAATGCATACCGCGTAATTGTTTCCAGCAAAAATAATCAAAAAAACCTTTGGAACTATTTTGGATAAGGGCATTAAAGGGGTTTTCTATTGAAGTAAATATGACCTGTATTTTTTACAAAAAGACAAAAATACTTGTCATATAGTCAAAAATTTATTACTTTAGATGAAAATTAAAAAATGGAAACTACTTATTTATTACCCCACAGATTCAAGAAAGTAGGTTGGCTGCTTTTTATCCCTTCGGTTATTTTGGGCCTACTTACTCTTATCTATGATTGGGCTCCAGAATTTTTAGATGTAAATGTGTTTGGATTTTTTATTGATGAAATTGTGGGCACAAAAAAATATTTTGGCATTGTATCCAATAATATACTTAACGAGATATTGGGTGTGCTTGTTATTGTTAGTGGTCTTATGATAGCTTTTTCTAAAGAGAGGGTAGAAGATGAACTTATATCCAAGATTCGTTTACAATCCTTGGTTTGGGCCACTTATTGGAATTATGGTATTTTAGTACTGGCCTTTCTGTTTGTTTACGATTTTTCTTTTTTGTGGGTCATGATCTTTAATATGTATACCGTACTCATTTTTTTCATCATCAAATTCAATTGGTCTTTGGTAAATCTTAATAAGGCACTGACGCATGAAGAATAGTATAAAGGTGCAACGTGCCATTAATAATTTGACCCAAGCACAATTAGCGGAAAAGGCAAAAGTCAGTAGACAGACCATAAACGCTATGGAGCTTGGCAAATATGTACCCTCTACGGTGCTCTCATTACGACTTTCTGAAATATTTGGCATTCCAGTGAATGAAATGTTCTATTTGGAAGAATCTGATTGGGAATAAAAAAAACCGCCATACTTTTTGGTATGACGGCTTATAAAATTATCCCAATGCCACTCTTGCAAATCCGGTAACGGTCAAATTGGAATCAACAGATTTTACATATTGTGCAACACTTTGTTTGCTATCTTTAATAAAATCCTGGTTCACTAAAGTATTATCTTTGAAGAAACGCTTTAGCTTACCTTTAGCAATATTGTCCAACATTGCCTCTGGCTTTCCTTCTTGACGCAATTGGTCTTTTGCAATTTCAATCTCTTTTTCAATTACAGATTGGTCTACACCTTCTTCATTTAAGGCAATAGGATTCATTGCAGCAGCTTGCATAGCTACATCCTTTGCGGCGATAGCTGCACCTTCAACTGGGGCAGAAAGCCCAACCAAAGTTGCTATTTTGTTTCCTGCGTGTATATAGGACCCAACGAATGCCGCGTTAAGCTTGTCGAAACCACCAATTTCTATTTTTTCGCCAATAATACCCGTTTGTTCGGTCAATTTGTCTTTAACACTTACACCATTGAACTCTGCAGCAAGAAATGCCTCTTTGCTATCATAGCCAAGTGCAATATTCGCTAAATCATTGGCCAAGTTAACAAAGCTTTCATTTTTAGCAACGAAATCTGTTTCACAGTTCAACGAAATGATGACACCGGTAGTTTTCGCCTCATTTACCTTAGCGATAGCAGCTCCTTCCGAGGATTCCCTATCCGCTCTTTTTGCAGCTACTTTTTGTCCTTTTTTACGAAGAATCTCGATTGCTTTTTCGAAATCCCCTTCTGCTTCGACCAAGGCGTTTTTGCAGTCCATCATGCCTGCTCCTGTAGTCTTTCTTAATTGATTTACTTCTGCGGCGGTAATTTTAGCCATTTTATTTAATGTTTAATATTGTCATTGGAATATGACAATGTTACTACTTAATTTAAATTTACCTATTGAATTCTATTCAACACCTCCTTTGGTGTTGTCTTGCCATTCTTTAAGAGCGTCCCATTTGCCATCTGAAGCCATTTTTGCTTGTTTTGGCCATGAAGTTGGGTCTAAGTGTGCCATTCTTGAACTAGCTGCTGTCAAAATCTCTTTGATTTTATCAGCTTTGGCTTTAGCCAATTTAGCATAAGTCTCAAGTCCTGAATTAGCTAATGCTTCAGCTGCTTTAGGCCCGATTCCTTCAATTTTGGTAAGGTCATCATCTGCTTTATCAGTACTTGTTTTTTTAGCCTTTTTAGGAGCTTCTTCTTTAGGAGCTTTTTCTTTAGGTGCTTCAACTATGGCTTTCTCCGCTTTTTCAACAATCTTCTCTTCGACAGCTTCCGGTGCTGCAGCTTCTGCCTTAGGAGCTTCCTCTTTTGGAGCTTCCTCTTTAGGTGCTTCTTCGGTTTTAGCTTTAGGAGCTTCACTTTGCTTTTCAGCTTTACGTTCTGATAAGCCTTCTGCAACTGCATCAGTTATTTGGCCCATGATTATTTCAATTGATTTGGAAGCATCATCATTGGATGGTACTACATAATCAATATCCCTAGGGTCACAATTGGTATCAACCATTGCGAAAATAGGTATGTTCAATTTTAGAGCTTCTTTAACCGCAATGTGCTCTCTCATAGTATCAACTATGAAAAGCGCTCCTGGAAGACGTGTCATTTCAGAAATAGAACCTAAATTCTTTTCTAATTTTGCACGTAAACGGTCTACTTGTTAACGTTCTTTTTTAGATAATGTAAGAAATGTACCGTCCTTCTTCATTCTATCAATAGAAGCCATTTTCTTAACAGCTTTACGTATAGTTACGAAGTTGGTCAACATACCACCAGGCCATCTTTCAGTAATGTATGGCATGTTTACCTTTGCTACTTTCTCAGCAACGATATCCTTTGCTTGTTTTTTTGTAGCAACGAAAAGAATTTTTCGGCCAGAGGCAGCAATTTTTTTAAGGGCCTCATTGGCCTCGTCTAATTTTGCTACTGTTTTGTAAAGGTTGATAACGTGGATTCCGTTGCGCTCCATGTAGATGTAGGGCGCCATGTTGGGATTCCACTTTCTTGTGAGGTGGCCAAAATGCACACCTGCTTCCAATAATTCTTTTACTTCGACTTTCGCCATTTTTAAATTTAGTTTACGTTCTTTTGAATTAGCAATATTTGAGTGGTATCCCGCAATGGCGGGAAGCCTCAAGCATTTAGATGCTAAACTAATTTACCCTGTAATCAATTCATTGGTTTGAATCGATATTTTTCCATAAGAAATGGAAATCGGGATTTTTTAATTGTCTCTTGACGAGACTTTCAATGAACTAGTTTTATACTGAACTCGTTTCAGTAAATGTTTAATTATGAATAGATGCTGAAATATTCAGCAATATTATTAACGTTTGGAGAACTGGAATTTCTTACGGGCTTTCTTCTGTCCGAATTTCTTACGTTCAACCATTCTAGGATCCCTAGTCAATAAACCTTCTGGCTTAAGTGTTATTCTATTTTCCTCATCAATTTCACACAATGCTCTTGAAAGTGCCAATCTGATGGCCTCGGCCTGTCCAGTGATACCTCCTCCAAAAACATTCACTTTAACGTCATAATTGTCTACAGTATTGGTTAACGCAAATGCCTGCTTAACTTTATACTGAAGTGTTGCCGTAGGAAAATAGTTGATAAAATCCCTATCATTAACGGTGATGTTTCCTTTACCTTCTGAAAGATAAACACGGGCTACTGCTGTTTTTCTTCTTCCAATTTTGTGTATTACTTCCATTATTTAAGGTCGTTTAAATTTATTGCAGTTGGTTTTTGCGCTACTTGATTATGGTCTGGCCCTACATAAACCTTAAGGTTTCTGAAAAGATCTGCGCCTAATCTGTTTTTAGGAAGCATACCCTTAACTGCCTTTTCAACAATTCTACCTGGATTTTTATCCAACATTTGTTTTACAGTAGTAGTACGTTGGCCACCTGGGTAACCTGTATAACGGCTGTAGGTTTTGGTATCCCACTTATTCCCTGATAGGGTGATTTTTTCAGCATTGATAATTACAACGTTATCTCCACAATCAACATGGGGAGTAAAATTAGGTTTATGTTTGCCTCTAAGTAATTTAGCAACTTTAGAAGCTAAACGTCCCAAAGTTTCTCCTTCGGCATCAACCAATAACCACTGTTTGCTTACAGTAGCCTTATTGGCGGAAATAGTCTTGTAGCTTAATGTATCCACACTAATATTTTTATTAATTAAAAACTTCAATCCCGTTAAATGGGGTGCAAATGTACAATTATTATGCAAAAATACAAATGCTTGTATCTGATTATTTTTTTGGCTTGTAAAACAGGGCAAAGTATCGTTTAATTTTTCAATTTCAATGGTATTGCTTCGCGCTTATTTTGTTAAGAAAACCTTAAAAAATTAATACACTGTAACTTTTCTTTTAATGTTTAGTCTTTATATAACACATCAATCATTTAACAATCGGTGATGAGAGCCAGCCTTCTAATATTTTGCACAATATTCATTGTTCAAACTTCTTTGCATGCGCAAGATTCAACGACCGTACTTCCAAAAAGAATATATACAACTAAACCCCTGGCTGGAGTAAAACCACCGGTTATAGACGGCGTAATGGATGAAGCCTCCTGGAATGGGGTCGAATGGGAGGACGATTTTATCGAAAGTAGGCCCGATGAGAATACACCACCAAGCAATCAAACACGGTTTAAAATCACTTATGATCAGAAGTTTATCTATATAGGTATACAATGTTTGGACAGCCTACCTGAAAAAATAGTTAAACGACTTTCAAGAAGAGACAGTTTTGATGGGGATTGGATAGGTGTCTTTATTGATAGTTACTACGATAAGCGAACGGCTTTTGGGTTTATTGTAAGTGCAGCTGGAGTTAAAAGTGATGTCTTCGAATCCAATAACGGGAGTAACGAAGATGAAAGTTGGAACCCTATATGGTATACTAAAACAAGCATTGATGCTGATGGATGGATAGCTGAAATGAAAATTCCCCTAAGTCAATTAAAGTTTGGCAAGTCTGAAGAGCAGGTTTGGGGCATGGAAATTATGCGCAGGCATTTCAGGGAAGAAGAGCGTTCCGTTTGGCAGCGTTTGCCACCTGATATTGCTGGTTTTGTAAGTGAATTTGGTGAGTTGCATGGATTGTTCAATTTGGAACCACAAAAACAATTGGAAATTCAACCTTATTCCGTTGCTAGAATAAAGTCATATGAAGCGGAGGAGGGTAATCCCTTTCTAGATGGCAGCGATAGTAAACTAACAGTAGGATTGGATGCTAAAATTGGCATTACCAACGATTTGACCATGGATTTAACTATTAATCCGGATTTTGGCCAGGTTGAGGCAGATCCATCTGCAATTGCTTTGGATGGATTTCAGATTTTCTTCGAAGAGCAAAGACCTTTCTTTGTTGAGAATAAGAACATCTTTGATTATAGGGTTTCCTCTTCGGAAGCCGGCAATACTTTTGGGTCGGATAATTTATTCTATTCCAGGCGCATAGGTCGCAGTCCCCAGGGTTATCCAGATACCGCTGATGGTGAGTTTGTAGATCAACCGGAAAATACCAATATTATCGGAGCTGCCAAGTTCAGTGGCAAAACGAAGGACGGATGGTCCATTGGTGTATTGGAAAGTGTTACGGCAAAAAAATATGCCGCCATTGATAATAATGGACAACGAAGAAAAGAAGTGGTGGAACCCTTAACGAATTATTTCGTTGGTCGTTTGCAAAAAGATTTTAATGAGCGCAATTCTTATATTGGTGGAATTTTCACCACCACCCTTAGAGATCAACTTACAGAGGGATTGGATTTTCTTCATAAATCCGCCTTCACAGGAGGATTGGATTTTAAGCACCAATGGAATGAACGCGATTGGTATTTTGGAGGTAATATTATTTGGAGTCATGTAAATGGTAGTGCAGAGGCTATTCAGAATACGCAAGAATCAATCACACATTTATTTCAAAGAGTTGGTGCTGATCATGTGGAAGTAGACCAAGAGCGAACTTCACTCTCAGGTACAGGGGGTAATATTCAACTGGGCAAAATTGGAAATGGCCATTGGAAATTTGAAACTGGCGCAACTTGGCGCTCCCCGGAATTGGAAATAAATGATATAGGCTTTCAAAGACGCTCAGATGATATTCGCCATTATACATGGATTGGCTACCAAACCTTGAGACCGGACAATACCTTTAGAAAAGTAGGGCTCAACTATAATCACTGGAGTGTTTGGGATTTTGGAGGTAATCATAATAGTTTAATGTTCAACACAAATACTTGGCAAAATTGGAAAAATAATTGGTTTACGAATATCGGGATCAATTATGAGCCTATAAGGTATTCAAACTTTGCGTTAAGAGGAGGGCCAAGATTAAGGGAGTCGGGACAAATTCGTTTCTGGAATGGCATTAATATGGACCGACGAAAAGATTTAAGGTTCAATTTCTTCCATAACGGCAATAAGGCAGTAGATGATTCTTATAGTTCCTATAATGCTGAATTTGGTATAACTTATCAACCAATGAACTCACTTAGAATATCCGCTTCACCAGAATACGGTATATATAAGAATAAATTGCAGTATATCGATAATTTAGATGTGAACGGTGATACCAGATATCTTAATGGCACGGTTGATCAAAGGACACTTAGTATGTCTTTCCGTCTCAATTATACCATAAATCCGAACCTTACCGTCCAGTATTGGGGCCAACCTTTTATTTCCAGGGGCCGCTATGCAAACTTTAAGGAAGTAGTAGCTCCATTGGCCAAAACCTTCGAAAATAGGATTTCCAATTTTATGGATAATCAGGTTTCTATCACAAATGATGTATATGCCGTAGACGATGACCTTGATGGTGCCACGGACTTTAGTTTTGATAATCCCGATTTCTCTTTTGTGCAATTCCGTTCTAATTTGGTAGTTCGTTGGGAATATACCCCAGGTTCTGAAATATACCTGGTTTGGTCGCAAGATCTATCCCAATCGGGAAATCCCCAAGAAAGATTATTTGATGACCTGCAGGATAATATTTTCAACAATGAAAAGCCCCAAAATATTTTCTTGATAAAGGCCACCTATCGATTTATACTATAAAAGTTGAAATTTAACAGTTAATCCTGTTAAAGATTAATTAAAACCAGTGATATCTATAATAGCCTATTTATGTTTGTGTCTTTTAGATGATCCAAAATCCAACCTTGGCCTAAATAATGAGAATTACCAATCTAACAATTTTCACATTTTTTACATCTTCTTTTTTTTTATTGGCCCAGGACACTACGGTAGTAAATCACAAGCGTAGCTATACAACCATGCCCATAATGGGAGAGAACGCTCCTTATATAGATGGGGATTTGGATGATAAAAGTTGGGAAATTGCAGAATGGTCTGGAGATTTTATTGAATGGGAACCAGATGAAAATACCCCGCCAAGTCAACAAACCAAATTCAAAATCGTTTATGATAAGAAATACCTCTATGTCGCTTTCCGTTGTTTTGATACCGAACCCAATAAGATTGAGAAAAGA
>JBATIW010000119.1:0-3046 GCA_049668005.1 Maribacter sp. | reverse complement strand
AATCCCAATTGCGCATAAAAATAACAGCCCTAGAACAATTCGTTTCATGAAAGTAAATTTAAGGAAATAAAAAACGCCCTGATAAAATTATCAGGGCGTTTTTCTAAGTTTGAAAATTTGTATTTACTGTATATTTCTAAAAGCATCGCCCTCGTAGGTAGTATAATTTACCTTAAGTGCATTTACTTTTCTTAACTCCTGCTTTATATCTGATATTAAACCCATATTGGCGTTTTTATCGACTTTAAGGGCAGTAGTCAAAACGTTTTGAAGTTCTTGCGACTTCTTAGCTCTTTCGGAAAGAATGTAATCTCCAACATCTGAAGGCTGTGCAAATTTATCATTCAACTGAATTTTGGATTCAGTCCCGAAGGTTTTTTGGTATTCCTGGGTCGGTCTCCCAACATAAATATATATTACACGGTCCTTCTTCTCTAACTTTTTAATCTCGTTGGCATTCGGAAGTACATTTTCCACTTTAAGTGAACTATCCTTCATTACCGTAACGGTCATGAAAAAGAACAACAGCATAAATACGATATCTGGTAAAGAAGCCGTAGACACTGGTGGCAGTTCACCACTTTTTTTCTTACTAAATTTAGACATAGTTTATATTTAGAAAATTATTAGTTAGAGGTAGAAGTCTCAGCTTCAGACAGTTTTTGTGGAAACAAATCCTGTATTCTCTTAACCTTATCCTTTAAATCATCCTTTATACTTTGGGCGGTTTCCGGATTTAGATATTCAGATTCCATATCGGTGAAATCACGACCAAATAAACGCTGTGCCTCCCTGTTACGCAGATCATTGTACGCACCTACAAGTTCATTTTGAACCGTTATATAAGTGCCATACTTGGTCTCCCTATCATTCTTCAAAGAGATTATCGCCTTTGATGGATTATCAGATGAATCGGAATTCCTTTTACCTTTACAATGAGTACACGTTCCATCCCCACCATTGTCCAAAAAGGCCATGGCTTTGGCTCTAAGTTGTTTCAAATCTGTCAACTCCTCATCAGCCAATAACTGACCATTTTTATTGATGTTAACTTGAAAGATATTCTTTTGTTTTATTACAACATCCGTATCGGGCGGTTCAATTGGCGGTAACATACGATCCAAACCAGCATCTGTTTCAATAGTTGTGGTAACCAAGAAAAAGATTAATAGTAGGAAAGCTATGTCTGCCATGGAACCAGCATTTACCTCTGGTGCTCCTGCTCTTCTAGCCATAGTTTCTATTATTTTATTATTTACTGAATATTTTTTTAATTCCTGGCAATAATATTGCAACTATTGCAACTATTGTAAGAATAAAGAACACATTCAATCCCATTCCTATTTTCTTAACTGTACTCTCTGTTGACATGGCGGCAAAATCCGCAGATACATCCGTTCCGCTAGACATCCCATATGCTATACCAACTACCAAAACTAAACCAGCAGCTACATATAATGTTTTCTTAAGCCCTTTTGGGTTTGCGAAAAGATTCATTATGGTGTAAACTAAGCTCGAGACTACTGCAATTCCCAATAATAGGTATGTAATCATGAACATTGCATTCATAGCTCCGCTCTGGGCTGCTTCAGCCGTAGGCATATCTCTCTCTGGCAACAAATACCAAAGTATTGCGGAGATAATACCAACAACTACCAAAAATATTTTTAAAAATTTATGCATGATTCAATTTGTATTAAGTCCGACTTATTTTTTATGGTCTACCAACATATCAATCAACGAGATTGATGAATCTTCCATATCATTTACGATACTATCGATCTTTGCAATGATATAGTTATAGAAAATCTGTAGTATGATAGCCGTAATAAGACCAAATACTGTTGTCAATAATGCCACCTGAATATCACCTGCAATAAGTGATGCACTTAAGTTACCCACTGCGCTAATTTTCTGGAAGGCTTGAATCATACCGATTACCGTTCCCATGAAACCTAGCATTGGCGCAATAGCGATAAATAAAGACAACCATGAAACGTTTTTCTCTAATTGTCCCATTTGTACGCCACCATATGCTACAACTGATTTCTCAGCAGATTCAACACTTTCATCTGCTCTATCCAATCCTTGGTAGTAGATAGATGCAACAGGACCTTTTGTGTTTCTACAAACTTCCTTAGCTGCCTCAACACCACCGGATGCCAAAGCATCTTCAACTTGTTGTTTTAATTTCGATGTATTCGTAGTAGCCATGTTCAAGTATATGATTCTTTCAATGGCTACTGCCAGACCAAGAATCAAACATAAAAGAACAATACCCATGAAACCGGCACCTCCAGTTATGAACATTTCTTTTAAAACTTGTGTAAAACCTTTACTAGCTTCTGGAGCTGCATCTTGGAAAACAACTGCTGCTGCTGAAACATTTGCACTTACTGTATTTGTACCTGCTACAAATAACCCAGCTACAGCTAGGATAGAGAATGATCTTTTCATTTTTTTCAAACTTATTATTAGTTAGTTAATAGGGTTAAAGATAAAAAAAAAACGTAACAAAAAAAGTAAAATTTTGTTGCAGAGAGGAAGGGATTCGAACCCTCGATACACTTTTGGTGTATACACACTTTCCAGGCGTGCGCCTTCGACCACTCGGCCACCTCTCTAGATTAGCCTTAAAGGTCTGCCAATTAACAAAAAAATAATTAAGTAATAAAATTTAAAGCACCTTTTTTATTGCATTTCTCCACGTAATGAAGTTTCAAAAATAGTTTTAAACATTTTTGAAGACACATTACTTCCCAATAAGTACATAAGCTTGGTAATTGCCGCCTCGGTCGTAATATCCTTTCCGTTAATCACTTGCATTTTTTTCAAGTCCTTACTGGTTTCATATTGACCCATGATAACACTGCCTCCGGAACACTGGGTGACGTTAACAATATGTATTCCCCGGTGAATTGCTTTTTTCAAACATTTTAACAGCCATTTTTCGGTTGGTGCGTTTCCTGCACCATAAGTCTCCAACACCAATGCTTTTAAATTTGGAATATTGAGTACACTATTCAGGACAGACTCATTGAGGCCG
>JBATIW010000118.1:0-7870 GCA_049668005.1 Maribacter sp. | reverse complement strand
ATCCAGGACCGAAAATAACCTCAGTATTCTTTATACCGTATGGATCAATTGAAATAACATTTTGAATATTACCGCCCCGAAAAATGGCATTGTTCATTCGAACACCATCGACGGTCAACAATAACCTATTGGTGGCAAAACCCCTGATCATAGGACTACCACCTCCCAATTGACTTTTTTGGACAAAAACCTTACCACTATTTTGAAGTACATCTGCCGATGTTTGCGGATTGGCAAATGCAATTGCCCTAGCATCCATAGAGGCAATTTTATGCGGTATATCTTTCTTTTGCTGCTCCCATTTGGAGATCGACATAACTACCTCATCCAATTGTTCCGGCTTAATCACCATATAAGCCCGAGCATTGTTCCTAAGCAATTGTGATTTGGATGACTTGAAAACCTCGTAACTAATATGTTTAAAAGTGATTCGTTCATTGTTGCTAAAAATGGAAATATCGCAACTACCGTCCAGGTTTGAAAGCGCCGTTTTCGATTTATCGGTATTGAAGACAGCCACATTGATAATGGGCTCTTTGGTATAAAAATCCAAAACCCTTATTTCCTGCGCAGAACCAGTAGCAAAAAACATGAAAAATATTATAAACACTACCTTGTTCATACTAGCTGAAAACTTCATTTAATATAGCGAGCGACTTAGGTTTTCGAAAACCCTGCAAATGTAATTCATAATAAAGAACCAAAGATTGTAACAACTCTTGTCGATTGGCCTTTTTCATCTTAACCTTATGTATTGTATCAAAATTTATGCCCAAAAACCTTTTGAAGAAACTTAAATTCTCCCCGTATAAATTAGGGTTTAATGTTAGGGTATTTGTAAACGCTCCCTCCAATAGGTCAAAGTATGCCCCTGTAGTGCTTGTGGTGTCAGGATAGAAACCCAAATACTTGGTTAAACCAATTAAGAAATATATATGGAAGTTGGTGATTTCGGTATTTGTATCCAACCACTGAAGTGCACTTTCCACAAAATAAAAGAACCCTTCGTTGCGCTCTTCTTCCTGTATACTATTGGCCAACATTTCGGCCAAGAAAAGTGTTATCGCATTCTTTGAAATCTCAGAATGTATTGATTGGTAATGATATGTTATTCGAGTTTCACGAATGGCCTCCAAAGTGCCTTTATTTTTATGGTTCGCAACCAATTCAAGTTGGGTCAATGGTTGAAAGTAAGCTGCTTTCAGCTTTCCTTTTTTGGAGGTTAGCACACCCTTTAGCAAGTATGATTTTAACCCATCGGACAATGTGAATGCCTTTACAATCAAGCTTGTATCGCCATATTTGAGTGAGGATAATACAATGGCTCTAGTTGTTACTTGCATGGTTGATGCTTAGATTTCTTCAAAGATAAAAGTATCTGCAAGAAAAGGTGGAAAAAAGAAAAGGCTTTCCAATTCATGAAAAGCCTTTTCAATAATAAGTATCTGTGAACTAGATAACTCCTTGCGCAAGCATAGCGTCCGCTACTTTAACGAAACCAGCAATATTAGCGCCTTTTACATAGTTACAATAACCATCTTCTTCTATTCCATATTCTATGCAAGAATCATGAATACCTGCCATAATGCCTTTAAGCCGCTCATCTACTTCTTCCCTTGTCCAACTAATTCGCAATGAATTCTGTGACATTTCCAAACCAGAAGTTGCAACGCCACCGGCATTTGAAGCCTTACCAGGTGCAAATAGAATTTTTGCGTCCTGAAAAGCATGAACTGCATCCAAGGTAGAAGGCATGTTTGCACCTTCAGCAACGCAATTACAACCATTTTTTAATAATTGTTTTGCGTGGTCTCCAGTCAATTCGTTTTGAGTGGCAGATGGCAATGCGATATCACATGGTACACTCCAAGGCTTTTCTCCTTTGTGAAAAGTGGCCGAAGCATATTTATCAGCATATTCAGAAATACGACCTCGTCTGTTGTTCTTCAAATCCATTACGAAGTTCAGTTTATCAATGTCAATACCGTCTTTGTCATAGATATATCCACTAGAATCTGACAGGGTAATAACCTTACCACCCAATTGTATGACTTTTTCAGCGGCATACTGGGCTACGTTTCCAGATCCTGAAATGACCACGGTTTTACCTTTTATATCTTCATTTTTTGTTCTTAGCATGCTTTGGGCAAAATATACAGTGCCATAGCCTGTTGCTTCAGGACGTATTTTGGAACCACCCCAAGAAAGACCTTTTCCTGTGAGTACGCCCGTAAATTCGTTCCTTATTTTCTTGTACATTCCGAAAAGGAAACCAATTTCCCTTGCACCTACACCTATATCACCGGCAGGCACGTCTGTATTTGGCCCAATATGTCTGTTCAATTCGAGCATAAAGGCATGGCAAAAACGCATTACTTCATCGTCCGATTTTCCTTTTGGATCAAAGTCAGAACCCCCTTTTCCGCCACCCATGGGCAGTGTGGTCAAACTGTTTTTGAAAACTTGTTCAAAAGCCAAAAATTTCAAAATACTGGCATTTACTGAAGAATGAAAACGTAATCCTCCTTTGTAAGGCCCAATGGCAGAGTTCATTTGTACTCGGTATCCTCTATTTACGTGAATGTCACCATCATCATCCACCCAGGCGACCCTAAACGATATAAATCGTTCTGGTTCAACCATTCTTAATAGAATGTTTTTACCACTATAAATCTCATTATTTGCTATATACGGAATTACTGTTTCAGCTACTTCCTGTACTGCTTGAATAAACTCCGGTTGATGACCATTTCTGTCAATAACCTCATCCATGAATTCTTTGATTTTTGCCTCCATATAAAACTATTTAATTGTATTTTTTAATGAATTGAAAATATAACGGCAAAAATATGATATTTCTATAATTTATACCCTATTTTTTTAAAAATACAGCAACTAATTCGACAATAAAACGATTCTCTTAAAACAGCTGCTGTACATCCCTGTTTATGAACCAATTAAGACCTTCATGAAAAAATGTTCTGACATTAGCCAATAGCCTGTTCCAAATCTGCGATAAGATCGGCTTGATCCTCAATACCAACACTAAGTCGAATCAAGGCATCTACGACGCCACTTTTTTCACGCTCTTCCTTTGGTATACTTGCATGTGTCATACTAGCCGGGTGTCCGGCTAAACTTTCAACTCCCCCTAAAGATTCTGCTAAAGTGAATATTTGAAGTTTCTCAACAATTTTAATGGCCTCATCATAGTTGCTTCCTTTTGTGATAAAAGAAATCATGCCTCCAAAACCATTCATTTGCTCCTTCGCAATATGGTGATTGGGATGGTCTTCAAATCCTGGCCAGTACACTTTCTCGATTTTAGGATGATTGGCAAGGTAGTTAGCAATTGCTATGCCATTTTCACAATGCCTTTGCATCCGCACGTGGAGTGTTTTGATTCCCCGTAGCACTAAAAAACTATCCATAGGGCCACAAACCGCACCGCTTGCATTTTGGATAAAATAAAGTTGATCCGCCAATTTTTTTTCCTTGACGACTAAAGCGCCAACAACAACATCGCTATGGCCACCAAGATATTTCGTGGCTGAATGCATCACAATATCAGCGCCTAAATCCAATGGCAATTGTAAATAAGGGGTCGCAAAAGTATTGTCAACGGCCAAGAGCACATTATGCTTTTTGGCAATTCGCGAAACAGCCATGATATCTATGATATTCATCATTGGGTTGGTAGGAGTCTCAACCCAAATTAGTTTTGTGTTATCGTTAATACTTGCTTCAATTTTCTTAGGGTCCTGCATCCCAATAAAATGAAAGGTGATGCCATATTTCTCGAATATTTGCTTGAAAAGGCGGTAACTACCTCCATATAGGTCATTTGTAGACACAACCTCATCTCCCGGGCTCAACAATTTTATTACAGCATCCATTGCAGAAAGTCCACTTGCAAAAGCAAGTCCGTATTGTCCATTTTCGATACTTGCCAAACCATTTTCCAAGGCGGTACGGGTCGGGTTTGCACTTCGTGAATACTCAAACCCCTTATGACCCCCAGGCGTTGTTTGCGCATAGGTCGAAGTTTGATATATCGGAGGCATTACAGCGCCATATGCCTTGTCTGGTTGTTGACCACCGTGAATTGTTCTGCTGTTGAATTTTAAATTTTTTTTGCCCATAAATCATAATTATCTATACAAATGTATCGTTATCTTTCGGAGATTACAATGAAGCTGTAACTTAGCATTATCAAAATTCAAAACCCAAATGAATCCCCAAATGCGTTTTCTACTATGTTTTGTATTGCTCATTGGTTGTAATGATGAACACAAACTTACTTTTGAGCCCCTTATCGTTTCTGATAATGATTGTACAGAATGCCCCAATATTGCAATTGAAATTCCCAAGGCATTGGAACCATCCAAACTTACAGAGTCCATTAACAATGCTCTTGAGGAAGAACTGATTTCACTTTTGGTTTTTGATGATGAATTTGAAGCCACATCAGTCACGGAAGCCATTCAATCTTTCAAGAATGGGTATGGGGAACTGAAAAAATTATATCCTGATGAAACTGCCGGATGGGAGGCTAAAATTTCGGGAGTGGTTTCCTTTGAGGACAAAAACATGATTACCATAGCCCTGAATTCATATTTGTTCACTGGGGGAGCACATGGCTATACTACCCGAAGTTTTTTGAATTTTAACAAGCGTAAAGGAAAAGAGATTGAAAACTGGGAGCTTTTCAATGACCAAGACCATTTTAAAAAATTTGCCGAGTCAAAGTTTCGAATTCAAGAAAATATTCCCCAAGACAACCCAATCAATAGTACCGGATTCATGTTTGAACAAGATGAATTCTACCTTCCTGAAAACATTGGTTTTACTGAGAAAGGTTTGGTGCTACTTTATAACCAATACGAGGTTGCTTCCTATGCCGATGGGGCCATTGAATTGGTTTTGCCTTATGCCGAGGTTAAAAATTATTTAGCCAAAAAAGTGAAATCTTAAACTTAGACTTGGCTTATCAGCATTTTTTCGAGCGATAAGATTACACCTAGATGCAAACCTTCATGAAACATATTGAACGCGATTGCATCTTCAACATCCCTTAGGGTGACATTGGCACTGGTAGTATATTCATTAAAATCATTGAATACGCTATTTTCATAGTCCCCTTGAGCCCATTCTACGGTTGAGAACAAGAATCCTTTGATCATATTCAATTCTTCATCGGAAGCTGTCCCATCGGGGACGGTCCCTTTTTTGAATTTATCGACCAGCTCATTAGGTACTTTCATAGCTTGTCCACTTAAATTATAGACAAGAAGCTGTTGGGTTACCACAACATGGGCAATATTCCACCAGATATTATTTCGGTATCCTTCAGGAATCTTAAGCAATTGTTCCTTTGGTGTATTGGTAAGGATTTTATAAAGTATTTTTCTGTTCTGAAGGGTAATATTGAATAATTTTTCCAATTTGTATGGTTTTAGGAGGGAATAAAAATAGAACATTCCATTGGAAATAGGTTTCTTTGCTTAAGGAAATAATCAACCCATAAAACTGATTTATTTCCCGAACCAAAGTTTTACCTATGCAAAAAATATACTACCTAAGTACTTGTGACACCTGTAGGCGCATACTAAAAGAGTTACAACCTTTAGATGGTTTTCTACTGCAGGATATAAAGGCCGAGGCAATCACCAGTAACCAATTGGAAGAAATGAAAAACCTGTCGGGCAGCTTTGAATCACTGTTCAGCAAGCGAGCCCGTCTTTATAAAGAAAGAGGCTTGGGCAAGCAACCACTTGCCGAGGAAGATTTTAAAGCATTAATTCTAGAACATTATACTTTTTTAAAACGACCGGTTATTCTGATCAATGGTAATATCTTTATTGGAAACAGTAAAAAAGTAATTGAAGCAGCCAAAGAAACCATTCACTTTTGAGCAAAAGAACCCTTGCCATATTAGCGGCTATTGGTGCAACTAGCATTTATGGTTTAAACCATACCATTGCCAAAGGAGTAATGCCCAATTATATTGGCGCGTTCGGTTTTGTAATGTTGAGGGTCATCGGTGCAGCAGCCTTGTTTTGGATTATCTCAATCTTCGGGCCCAAGGAAAAAATCGATAAAAAAGACTATTTACGTATGCTCATTTGCGCCATATTAGGCATGGGTGTTAATATGTTGGTCTTTTTTAAAGGACTGTCACTTTCAACACCTATTAATAGTGCTGTCTTGATAACCACTACACCAATAATTGTATTGATCATGTCTGCAATATTAATCAAGGAAAAAATTACCCGAAGAAAGGTGCTTGGCATTTTTATAGGATTGATCGGCGCTTTGGGATTGATAATATTCGGTGCCGAAATTCGGCAGGATGCCCCGAATATTCAACTTGGGAATTTCTTGATTTTAATGAATTCGGTCTTCTACGGAACCTACTTGATTTTAGCTAAAATTTTAATTTCCAAATATCATCCATTCACCTTTATGAAATGGTTGTTTTCATTGGGTATTCTCATTTGCCTGCCTTTTGGTTTAACCGAACTTTCCGAAATAGAATGGTCAATTTTGCCATTCGATATTATTTGGCGTATTGCCTTTGTGATTATCGGGACTACTTTTTGCACTTATCTCTTTAACATATTCGCCTTAACCCAATTAAAAGCATCGACTTTAAGTGCTTTTATCTATGTACAACCCATCCTTGGAATTCTTTTCGCCATAGCAATGGGAAAGGATACTTTGACAACCCTTAAAATCTTGGCGGCAGTGATGGTATTATTCGGGGTGTATTTGGCCAGTAGAAAAACTAAACTAAATCTTTAGGCCTTTTCGCAAATTTACGGGTGTTTTCTTTAGTCAAAACACGAAATTCTTCCGGCTTTTCCACTTGTTGAAAACGTTCCAATAATTCTTTTGAAAGCCCTGTAAGCTGCCTTAATTCCAGGCTCATCCATGCTCCCATCATTTCACAAAAAGCCACATTCTGCCCCTTACTGTCATAAAAATTATGATGAAACTCAAAGAAACAGCCATCTTTACTCATGCCCATAACTTCTAGTGAAACTCTCACAGGCTTCCCTGGAAAAACCTCTTTGAAGTAGTACGTATGCTCATAAAAAACAACGGGGCCAATTTTATTTTCGGCCATTAGCTTATGGTCAAAACCGAGTTCCATTAAGAAAGCCATGCGTGTATGACCCATAAAATTTATGTAAGCCGAATTAGCCAAATGCCTGTTGGCATCGACATCACTCCACCGAACTTCAAACTCTTTTAAATACATTCACTACGAATTACTTTCCTATGCGTGCATAAGAATCGTAAAAATACCATAGTTTTGGAAAACCATGATTAAGTTCCCAAAAGAATTTATTTCTATTTTTAAAATTATAAAATCACGATATGAGCACCAAAGCACCTTTCATTCAAGACCTTTCCTTACCGGCAATAGCAGCGCCAATGTTCCTGATTTCAGGACCTGAATTGGTTATTGAATGTTGTAAAAACGGAATTGTAGGTACATTTCCTGCCTTAAACCAACGTACGAGTGAGGGTTTTGAAGAATGGCTTATTGAAATAAGAACCGCTTTGGATGAATTTGAAAAAGAGACCGGAAAAAAAGCTGCTCCTTTTGGGGTCAACTTGATTGTACACCCAACTAACCCTCGCTTAGAGGCCGACATAAAACTATGTGTGAAACATAGGGTTCCTTTGATTATCACTTCCCTTGGTGCCGTCTCCCAAGTAGTTGATGCCATTCACAGTTATGGCGGACTTGTTTTTCACGATGTAATTAAAAAGAGACATGCACAAAAAGCAGCTGGGGCTGGTGTTGACGGACTCATTTTGGTAGCCGCAGGAGCAGGTGGTCATGCAGGCACTATTAACC
>JBATIW010000117.1:0-8053 GCA_049668005.1 Maribacter sp. | reverse complement strand
AAAATGTACTGGGAATGCAACAACATAAAATAAAAACGCCCTGACATTATTGTCAGGGCGTTTTCTCTTTGGCACAATTCATTTTTAAAGCTTATCGCTATCATCAGTATCATCATCCCGATATTTGCAGCAGGGATGTACTGAGTCATACGCTTCGTCGGTAGCCTTTAATTCTTTAGTATCATGGCCAACTGCCACCAAAGCTGTTTTGATTTGCATAGGGTCTGTTTTTCGCTCATCAACGATCAGTGATAATTGGTGTGAGGGAATATCCCATAGTGCATATTTTACACCCTTAACGCCCAAGGCCGCTTTCTCAATACGCGCTTTACACATTTCACACTTACCATCGACTTCAAAGGTCATTTTCTTATTCTTTTCCTGTGCTAGCGTGATGCCGGTTAGTAGCATTAATGCTATTCCTAAAATTGTATTTTTCATCATATCTTAAATTAGTCGTCAAAGTTTATATCTAAATCCCCCATAAAACATTCTTCCCATTATCGGGGCATATACAATGCTAGTATCAAAATTTGCGCCAAAAGGGTCATTTGCACCCAAAACTGGATTGCGCTGTGTAAAATTAGTCAAATTTTCACCTCCGACATAAATTTCGAAGTGATCACTAAAAACTTTGGTGACCTGACTGTTCATCAAACTATATCCCTCAGCGTAATCCCCTAACTGATATTCAGACGGATTACTTGATGTATTTGGCAATCGTTGTTCGCCCAGGGCGTGCAAGGTATAATCAAATCGCCATTGTGACCCGTTATCCTTAGGAGTGGTCTCAAAGCCTATATTGGCGAAAAACCGATGTTTAGCCTGTAACGGCTTTTGCAAAAGACCCGTTTGATAATCGGTTTTTACATCATAATACTTATAGGCTGTTCGTAAATCCACATTCTTTACAATCTCATAATCCACTTCAAATTGAAAGCTGTTCGCCTCACTTTTTCCATCCAAATTATAAAATGTGACCTCGGCAGGATTTTCCCAATCAACCACTATTTGGTTTTTAAAATCGGTTCTGTAAAAATCCATTGTTACATTACCTGGCCTTTCAAATAGAATGAAACCCTGTAAAAAACTTACACCATAGTTCCATGCATCCTCGGGGTCCAATCCGTAAATTTCACCGCCATCATCCAATAAACGTATCTGACGTGATGATCCAAATAATTGTTGGTTTTCAGCAAAGATATTGGCGGCTCTTCTTCCCCTTCCGAATGAGCCTCTTAAACTCGCTTTTTCCCAAGGAGTATATCGCAAATGAAACCTTGGCGTAACAAAGGTGCCTAACCTATTATGGGAATCTATCCGAAAACCTGCTGTTAAACTTAACTTCTCCAAATTGTCATAACTGTATTCAAAAAAGGCGCCAACAGAATTATCCAATCTTGCATAATTTTGAGTCTTGACCAATTCATCATAACCATCATAAGCAAAAGTCAACCCTGTCTTGAACTTATTTTGGGTATTGCCCAAGATGGAATTGAAAATAAGGTTGGAATAAATGCTCTCATGGGTTATATCATAGCGATTAAACCCAAAATATGAATCCTGCTTATGATTACTATATGAAGCTTGAAATCCTATGCTTTGAAAAGGAAGCGCTGGAAAGACATAGCCTAATTTCAAGGAAGAGTCAAAACGTCTAGTATCAATTTCGCTGCCCCAGGTGTTGGTTGTGAATTTATCCGATAAAGGATTAAAATCCAATTGCCCAACTTGTTTCTCATCATTCAGAAAACGAACATTGATAAAACTGACCCATCCGGTTTCAGGGTTTTGGTATTGCCAACGGTTCATTACATTGATCTGATTGGCCAAGGGGGCATCCAAGAACCCATCATTGTTGTTATCTTCCTTTTGATCCCTTCGATTTGTATGGATATATAGTCCTGTGCTTAATTTATCGGTAAGTTTCTTATTGAAATGGGTATTCAGTTCCAAACGGCCATTTTTATTGGCATACCCATTAACGAATATAGATGTATCAGTCAGAGGTTTTACAAGTTCAGTGTTTATTTGGCCCGATATACTTTCATATCCATTGACCACACTACCTGCCCCTTTGGTAATCTGGATACTTTCTACCCATGTTCCTGGCGTAAACGTAAGACCAAATGCCTGTGATGCACCGCGAACCACAGGGATATTCTCTTGGGTAATCAACAAATACCGACTTGTTAGCCCTAACATTTGAATCTGCTTGGTTCCAGTTAGTGCATCTGAAAAATTGACATCGATTGCAGGGTTGGTCTCAAAACTTTCCGAGAGGTTACAACAAGCCGCCTTTAGCAATTCAGCGCTGTTTATGGTTATTACATTTTGCGAACTGAAATATGCTTTCTGTACAGCATCCCGCTTTTTTTCGACCACGACTTCATCCAATTCGTTTGAGGGCATTAGCCAATGATGCACCATTTTTGGTTCATTAATCGTTAAAGTGTCCGATTCGAAACCGACATAACTAATAATCAACTTATTATATTCCTTGATAAACGGTATACTAAATAAGCCTTCCTCGTCAGTAATTGTCCCTGTTTGTGAGTCTTTCCAATACACATTTGCACCTGCCAGTCCAAGGTGTTTATTTTCTGGATTAGCTTCCATAACCATACCTTCGATCTTTTCTTGCGAAAAGGATAGTAAGGGAAATAGGGCGAATAGCAGTAAATATTTATTCATAAATTACTTTTTCGACGCTACCACAATTATGCATAGCAGCACCAAAATATGGATTACGGATTTCGTTTTCCAAACTTAACCAATATGCACCTTTATTGTTATCTGCCATGGGGCAAAATTGGTTGAAAACTTTTTGATTAATGCCAAATAGCTGTATCGCTAAAGTAAGCTGTGATGACAAACTTTTAAAGTGATTTCGATGTTCTTTTATTTGGGTTGTGCCAGCTATTGAACTTGCTGATGCCTTAATTTTTCTTGCTATTGACATCCAATGATTATGAGTTTTTTTGTCCGTCAGTAATTGCATGTCGATTTTTCCTAAACTTATAAGTAAATCCATTGCTCCTTTTTTTGATATTCCAGAATCATCTACTACCAAGGCATCTTTTAAAATAATGTAATCATCAAAGACCGTTCTCAATTGATTTTGAAAATCTACCGACACTTTGATTCTTTCTGTCATATTAGAATGTTCTTCGTTTGTCTTAGAGGTTGTTTCGTCCATTCCAATATGCCCTTCATGCCCTGTCATTACTTTACCACCATCTTTATTCATCATTGATTTTTTCCCTTGCAATTGTGCTGCTGCATCAACCGTAAAGGTACCGTTGGTTACTATTTCATCCCCATTGATTAAACCTTCTAAAATTTCATATTCATCACCAACCTGATTCCCTAAAACAACTTCACGCATTTCAAAAACGGGTTGGTCAGGATTAGGCTTTATATACACCACAGAACGCTCACCCGTCCAAAGGATAGCAGATGATGGAACAGTCAGTACCTGTTCTTTATTTGAAGTCATTCGTTTTATGCTACCTTCTACAAACATTCCCGGTTTAAAGATTTTATTAGTATTACTTAAAACCACCCTTAACTTTAAAGTTCGCGTGCTTGTATTTAAAACTGGGTCAATAAAATCTACTTTTGCTTTAAATTCTTTGTTAGAATACGCGTTCGTAGTAACCAGAACTTCTTGTCCTTTTTTGAATAAATCTATTTGATTTTCATACACGTCAAAGTTGGCCCAAACCGTATTCAAATTTGAAATCTTCAATAAAGGTTGCCCTTGTTTAATAAAATCTCCCTGTTCAACCAATTTTTCCAATACAGTGCCTGAAACTGTTGCATAAACAGGATAGTTTTCTTTAATCTTACCTGTTTCTTCAATTTGATTGATTTGCTTCTCCGAAAGTTTCCAAAGTTTTAGTTTATTGCGCACAGCTTTGTACAGTTCAGGTTTGGATTCTTTCAATGTCATAGTGGTAAGTAACTCTTGTTGCGCAGCATATAATTCCGGGGAGTATATGGTGGCCAATAACTGTCCCTTATTCACTTTTTCGCCTGTAAAGCTAACATTCAAGCGCTCAATTCTTCCGGAAAAATAGCTAACCTGTACTACATTGCCCTTTTCATTTTCAACAATCTTCCCTGATAACTTCAAGGCACCACCACTAACCATATTATCACCGACCACGATTGTTTGAACATTTGCCAAGGCGACGGCATTCTCGGTTAATTTGAATTGGTCTGTCGATAATCCATCAGCTCCATTTTCGGCCGGTATTAAGTCCATACCACATATTGGGCAATTCCCTGTTTCAGGTAGCATAATTTGGGGATGCATGGAGCAAGTCCACATTTGATTTGATTCAGCCAACGCATCGTGATTGTGCTCCGCTTCTTGGTTAGAACTCCCGCCAAAAATTAGCCCCCCTAAAATTAGCCCAACGGCCAATATTCCGATATAAATTATATATTTTTTCATTTCGTTATATTTTAACATTTCTTAATCTTAAAGCGTTTACAATAACTTATACGGAACTAAAGCTCATTGCCAATGCAGCAATCATGGGAGATAACAGTAAACCGAAAACAGGATACAACACACCCGCTGCAATCGGCACACCTAATGTGTTATAAATAAGTGCAAAAAACAGATTTTGCTTTATGTTTCTCATAACAGCATTGCTTAAATGTTGTGCTTTTACAATACCGTGTAAATCGCCTTTTACCAAAGTAATGGCGGCACTTTCTATGGCAACATCTGTTCCTGTACCCATAGCTATACCAACATCGCTTTTTGCCAATGCTGGTGCATCGTTAATGCCATCGCCTGCCATAGCTACCACTCTACCGTTTTTTTGTAGTTTTTCTACTTCCTTAAGTTTATCTTCCGGTAACATACTTGCCTTAAAATCAGCAAGATTAAGCTTCGAAGCTACAGCTTGCGCTGTATTGTGATTATCGCCTGTGAGCATCACTACATCTATGCCTTTGTTTTGTAGTGCTTTGATGGCTTTGGCACTTGTTTCCTTGATTTTATCGCCTATTACCACATAACCACTCACTTGATGGTCAATTGCTAAAAACGATACCGTTTTACCTTGTTTTTGATAGGCTTTAGCTTCTTCCTGCATTTTTGAAGAGATTTCAGCTTTAGCATACTCCATCATTTCTGGATTTCCTAATGCTACTTTCTTACCATTTACTTGCCCTTCAACGCCTTTACCTGTAACAGCACTGAATCCATCTGATTTTATAATTTCGATATTTTGTTCTTTCGCATAATCAACGGTTGCCGCTGCAAGAGGGTGTTCGCTATTCGTGTTGAGCGAAACAATATATTGTAGAATTTCGTTTTTACTGAAACTGCCCTCAAAAGTACCAACGATTTCTACTGTTGGTTTTCCTTCCGTAATAGTTCCTGTTTTATCAACGATTAGCGTATTAACTTTATTCATTTTCTCTAGTGCTTCGGCATTTTTGATGAGCACGCCATTTTGAGCACCTCTACCCACTCCAACCATAACAGACATGGGCGTGGCTAATCCCAAAGCACAGGGACAAGCAATAATCAACACCGCAATCGCATTTACCAAGGCGTACACATATGCTGGTTCTGGTCCCCAAATTGCCCAAACGGCAAAGGTTATAATTGATATTATAACTACAATCGGCACAAAATAACCGGATACTTTATCCGCTAAATTTTGAATTGGCGCACGACTTCTACTCGCATCATTCACCATCTGAATAATTTGCGAAAGCAAGGTGTCACTACCTACTTTTTCGGCTTTCATTAAAAACGATTGATTACCGTTAATGGTACCGCTACTCACTTTATCATCTATAGTCTTGTTTACTGGTATAGGTTCACCAGTAATCATAGACGCGTCAATACTGGTTTCACCTTCTATGATAACGCCATCTACAGGAATTTTGTCTCCTGGTTTCACTTTTAATATATCATTCAGCGCTATTTTGTCAATACTAACTTCAACCTCTTCGCCATCTACTATTTTTATGGCTTTGTTTGGTGCTAACTTCAATAGCTCTTTTACTGCCGAATTGGTTTTACTATGGGCTCGTGCTTCTAATAACTGTCCTAATAAAACAAGAGTTAAAATTACTGTGGCTGCCTCAAAATACACGTGTACTGAACCAGATTCAGTTTTAAACTGACTCGGGAAAAAGTCTGGAAAAAACATTCCGAAAACACTAAATAACCAAGCCACACCAGCTCCAATCCCAATAAGGGTAAACATATTGAGATTCCATGTTTTGATGCTTTTATAGGCACGTTCAAAAAACATCCAAGTCGCATAAAACACGACTGGTATGGACAATGCAAACTGAATCCAATTCCAATATTTTTGCTCCATAATATCGTACAACGGATTATTGGAAAGCATTTCGCTCATGGCAATTAAGAAAATTGGCAATGTAAAAGCGACTGCAATCCAAAACTTTTTTGACAACTTTTTATAGGTTTTCTCTTCTGCCGAAAGGTCTGGGTGCATAGGCACTAAATCCATTCCACAGATAGGACACGAACCTGCTTCATCTTTTATGATTTCAGGATGCATTGGGCATGTCCATTGTTCTGATGTGGTCGTTGACAGATTTTGTTCTTTCACTAAATCCATTCCGCATACAGCGCAATCGCCCGGCTTATCATAGGTTTTATGACCTTCACAGTGCATTGGACAATAAAACGTTCCTGTTCCCTTACCTTTAGGTTCTTCTTCCTTTAAATCAGTGGAATGATGGTGCTCTCCTAAATTGTGAATACTATATCGACCATCATCATTTTTTAAGGCTTTTTGAAATTTCTCAATTGGTATGTGAGATACCATTTCAATAGTTGCTTCAGCTTTCTCTAAGTTGACAGATACTTTTGAAACATAATTTACTTTTGACAGCGCTTTTTCAACGTGATCGCGACACCCATTACAAGTCATTCCGTGTATATGATATGTGTGTTTCATTTTTTTCTAGTGCTTATGTCCATCTGCTGTATGTTCGGTATTGACTACATATGTCATCCCACATTTAGGACAGCTACCTTCTTCTTCACTACCACTGTCCTCGCAATGCATAGGGCATACATAGGTTGAAGTATATTCATTGCCTTGTTCGGCTATTACGCCTTCATTTTTATTACGCTCTTGAACTTTGTCCTTACACGAAACCAATGATAAGGTTAATGCAAAAAAAATGATTGCGGTGACTGTTTTTATGTTTTTCATTGTAATTAAATTTTAATTTATACTTGCTTTTAATTGCTTAAATAATTGATGATTGTGGTTTGGACATAATAGTCCTTAACCGATTCTATTTGATTCATTTGGAACTTTAACTGCAATTCTTGGATATCCAAAACATCATTGAAATCGACAGTTCCTGTTACATAATTTTTAAGAAGTATCTGTTCCGCATCCTTTGCTTCCTTTAAATTTTTTGATTGGGTGTTATGACTTATTCTGGCAGAAACCCTATCATTTACAGCTCTATCGAGCAAAGCTTCCAGCTTATTTAACCGTTGTTGTTTTTGAGCTTTTATTTCAAACTGCCTTAGTTCGTTTTGTTTGGTTTGAGACTTATATGATTTGTTAAAAATCGGTATTGACAGTGACACCATTGGCATAAGAATGTCTTTACCATTATCGCTAAAATCCATATCTGGTCTTTCTTCAACACTTACATAATCCAACCCAAAACCAATCATCGGATTGCTTTCTTTTTGGTTCAATAATTCTGATTGCCCAACGGATTGATAGAGTTTGTCATATTTAGTCAGTTCCGGATGCAACTCTAAATTTCCTGTTTCCAAAATGTTATCCTCGATTGGAACAGAAAATTCTTTAATCACATCTATTGCTATGGTTTTATCTCGATTCAAGAGCTTATTCAATACTGTTTGTTCTGTTAAATATTTTTGGGCCAATACCTTGCTTAGTTGATCCAATTCATTCTGTCTGATCTGTAGCCGTAGCACATCGACCGCAGATGCCTTTCCGACTTCAACCGAGGTCAAAGCCAGAGTTTCATAGGTCTTTAATAATGCAATGTTTTC
>JBATIW010000116.1:0-3969 GCA_049668005.1 Maribacter sp. | reverse complement strand
GAAAATGCCCTGGAGCGAACCAATAAGAAATTCATAAACCGGTTTCAATATTTGGAATCAAAAGCGAAAGAAAGCGGAAAGACATTAAAGGACATGACCCTTGGTGAAATGGATGTGTATTGGGAAGAGGCCAAATCAATATAGTCTAAAGTGGCCCAAATGAATTTTGGAACTTTATTTTATTTAAACATTCTAATTAGAGGAAGAAGTTATCTTTGCTTCCGCTAAATCATCCAACTTTGTTCAAGCAATATACCAAAGAATTCAAATACAACATCAGGTTATCGGTCCCGGTAATATTGGGCATGCTAGGGCACACTTTCGTTGCTTTCGCTGACAATATTATGGTGGGGCAATTGGGCACTGCTGAACTTGCGGCTGTTTCTTTAGGAAACAGCTTCGTTTTTATTGCTATGTCTCTGGGAATTGGATTTTCTACTGCAATTACCCCTTTGGTTGCTGAAGCAGATGGTGCGGGCAATAAGGCGGATGGTAAAAGTGCACTTAAGCATGGCTTGGTATTATGCACTGTTTTGGGTTTATCATTATTTGGGATTATCCTCTTGTTAAAACCTATAATGTACCTCATGAAGCAACCACCTGAGGTTGTCGAGTTAGCGATGCCTTACCTAGATTTAGTTGCATTTTCATTGGTTCCTTTGATTATTTTCCAGGCATTCAAACAATTTTCGGAAGGCTTGTCACAAACGAAATACCCTATGTATGCCACGATTATTGCGAATGTGGTGAATATTGTCTTGAACTACTTATTGATTTTCGGTTCATTTGGATTTCCGAAAATGGGAATCGTTGGTGCAGCAGTAGGAACCTTGGCCTCTCGTATTATCATGGTTGTCTATATCTGGTTTTTACTTAAAGGGAAGAAGAAATTCCATGATTATGTCACCCGTTTTAATTTCAAGTTGATTGAAAAAAAGGTCATGCATAAGATCATAAGCCTTGGATTTCCATCGGCATTACAAATGTTCTTTGAAGTAGCTATTTTTACTGCTGCCATTTGGATAAGTGGTGTCTTGGGAAAAAATGCACAGGCAGCCAACCAAATCGCCCTCAACTTAAGTAGTATGACCTTCATGTTCGGAATGGGTCTGGGTGTTGCAGCCATGATCAGGGTTGGTAACCAAAAAGGCTTATTGAACTTTAAGGAGTTAAGACGTATTGCGCAATCAATATTCTTCTTGACATTTCTTGTTGAAATTGTATTCGCAGTTTTATTTTTATGGGGCAGGGATTGGTTTCCGACCATCTATTTGGATGTAGATGATACTACGAACATGGCAGATAATACCGAGGTAATTTTCCTTGCAGGCCAATTACTCTTGGTTGCAGCTTTTTTTCAAATTTCTGATGGAATACAAGTCGTGGTTTTGGGGGCATTAAGAGGGTTGCAGGATGTGAAAATCCCCACCTTAATCACATTTATTGCGTATTGGTTAATAGGTTTCCCAATATCATATTATTTGGGCCTGCATACCGATTTTGGAAGCGTAGGAATTTGGATAGGGCTGCTTACCGGATTGACCGCATCTGCGATTATGTTGTATATTCGATTTAATTATTTGACTAAAAAATTAATTACTGATTAATTTAGAAAGCTGCGATGGAACTACCAAAATTCATATTAGGGGATAACACTGATTTACCTTCTGCCATTTTCGTGATACACACAGAATATCCACGATTCATTATTAATTTGGAAGATGATGAGGTTGAATGGTTGGAGGATTTCACCAAGGAAGATGAAAAGGACTTGGAATCTGAAACCCAAAGTCTAATAGAACAGGCTACTGCTTTTTATGATAGGGAAGTATCCCGTTACGAAGACTGATGAACATGTTGGAAGAACTCATACGACTTGATAAGGAATTGTTTCTTTTTCTCAATGGTTTGGGAAACCCCAATTGGGATGGGTTTTGGATGTTCGCAACCAATAAATTGACTTCTATTCCCATATATTTTGTTTTACTGGTTTTGGCTTATAAACAACTGGGTTTAAGAAAGACACTCGTTGTGCTATTGACAGTTGCCATTTTAATCTTGGTCACAGACCAATTGGCCAATTTCTTTAAATACGGAGTTCAAAGGTTACGGCCCTGTTATGATCAAGATGTCAGCACGATTATGCGCTTGGTTAAGAACTCTTGTGGAGGAAGGTTCGGTTATTTTTCTGCACATGCCGCGAACTCATTCGCTGTTGCCTCCTTTTTTACATTTTTATTGAAGTCCAAATTCAGGTATATAAGCCTGTTATTGTTCTTTTGGGCGAGCATCGTTGCATATAGCAGAGTTTATATTGGTGTTCATTTTCCATTGGATGTATTGACAGGAGCAGTCATCGGTTCCGGAATGAGCTGGCTGTTTGCAAAGTTGTATATATTTGCACTTCACAAATTCCAGTTATGATTTCAAACACCAGATATTGGTTTTTGTTGCTTCTGATTGTTCTGGTATACATCGCCGGAATGTTCGTTACACTTTTCGAAAATGATTCCGCGCAGTTCGCTGTCATGGCCATGAGAATGGTTCAGGAGAATGATTTTCTTAGTCTTTTTAAAGGACCTGAAGAATATTTGGATAAGCCACATATGCATTATTGGTTGGCTGCACTATCCTATAAGATTTTCGGAATACACGATTGGGCCTATCGTATACCAGGTATATTGGCAACTTTGTTGGGCGCTTACAGTTGTTTTGGTCTGGGTAGACTGCTGTATAACAAAAATGTGGGCAAACTTGCCGCGCTTATTTTTATGACAAGCCAGACCATTGTTTTGGGCGCTATTGATGTTCGAACCGATGCCGTATTGACAGGATTTGCCATTTTTGCCATATGGCATTTGGCGGCTTATATAGAGAAAAGTTCACTATTGCATATCATGCTTGGTTCCTTTGGCGCAGGAATTGCTTTTTCAACCAAGGGGCAAATTGCACTTTTGGTTGTTGGCCTGCCCATTTTATGTCATTTGGCATATACCCGCAAATGGAAAATGTTGCTCAATTGGAGAGTACTGATCGGACTATTGGTCTTTATCATTGTTATTACCCCTATGCTCTATGCCTATTATCATCAGTTTGATTTACATCCGGAAAAGATAATACGTGGCAAGGGCAATAGGAGCGGTATTTTCTTTATTTTTTGGGAACAGAGTTTTGAGCGACTGAGTGGGGAAGGTGTAGGTAAGAATAGTAGTGACTATTTTTTCTTCTTCCATACATTTTTATGGGTTTTTCTTCCGTGGACCGTAGTAGGTCTTATAGCCTATTGGAAAAAGGCAAAAGAAATGGTGAGTTCTCAATTCAGGTACAATCCTAAGAGTGAATTTTTGACTTTAGGTGGAATCACCTTAATATTCATCATCATCAGTTTTGCACAGTTTAAGCTACCACATTACTTGAATATTGCAATGCCCTTATTTGCAGTTCTAACTGCAGCTTTTTTATATAATTTGTATAGGGAAGGAAGTCAAAGTTTAAAGAAAATAGTATTGGGTTTCCAGTATTTTATCTTAGGCATCATTTTCATCGCTTCTGTATTAATTTGTTTTTTTGTATTCAAAACCGATGCAAATTTTAATTATATCTGGATGGTGGCACTCAGTATTTTCATTGTTTATTACTGTCTTAAGCGTGAAAATTACTATTTTAGAATTATCACCATTGGAGCGTTAAGTTCCATTCTTTTGAACGGTGTATTAAACACGCACTTTTATCCATCCTTATTGGAATATCAAGGAGGTTCGGCAATGGCGAAGACGATTCAAATGAACAATATTTCTACCGACAATATTTATAAGATTACCGAAAACCATACTTGGGCTTTGGATTTTTACAATCAAAAACCCGTGAAAATCGTATCGATAAATGAATTGGAAGGCAAAAAGGATATTTGGGTCTACGCCAATGATAAGGAATTGGCGGCACTAAAGAAATCCGGTTTTGATTGGAATA
>JBATIW010000115.1:0-13025 GCA_049668005.1 Maribacter sp. | reverse complement strand
TTGGATATTGATTATATGGATGGTTTTCGCTGTTTTACTTGGGACAAGAAAAAATTTCCAGATCCTAAGCGAATGATTGCTGAATTGAATGAAGACGGATTCAAAACCGTAGTGATGATCGATCCGGGAATAAAGATTGATAAGGATTACTGGGTCTACCAAGAAGCAATGAAGAATGATTATTTCTGTAAGCGTGGTGACGGGCCTTATATGCGTGGAAAAGTTTGGCCTGGGGATTGCCATTTCCCCGACTTTACAAATCCCAAAGTGCGGGAATGGTGGGCAGAGCTTTACAAGGAATTCATGTCAGAATTGGGCGTGCATGCCGTTTGGAATGATATGAATGAACCTGCTGTAATGGAAGTGCCTTCTAAAACGGCACCTTTGGATACCCGACACAATTATGATGGTTACCCTTGCACCCACCGTCAGGCACATAATATTTATGGTATGCAAATGGTAAGGGCAACTTACGAAGGCATTAAAAAATATGTATATCCAAAAAGGCCATTTGTAATCACTAGAGCTGCATACGCGGGTACACAACGTTATTCATCAACTTGGACTGGGGATAATGTGGCCACATGGGAACATTTATGGTTGGCCAATGTGCAAGTGCAGCGTATGTGCATGAGTGGTATGTCTTTTGTAGGGTCCGATATTGGTGGTTTTGCAGAACAGCCGAATGGCGAATTATTTGCCCGTTGGATCCAATTGGGGATTTTTCATCCTTTCTGCCGGGTGCATTCGAGCGGGGATCATGGAGATCAAGAACCTTGGTCTTTTGATAATGATGTTACTGATATTGTAAGGAAATTTATTGAGTTACGATACCAGCTATTGCCTTATTTGTATACAATGTTCTGGAAATATTCAAAAATTGGGGAACCAATGGTAAAGCCATTGGTCTACTTTGACCAAGAAGATCCCCAGACGCATTTTAGGACAGATGAGTTCATCTTTGGAGAGCATATATTGGTATGTCCAGTACAAGAACCAAACGCACAAGGAAGACGAATGTACATCCCCAGGGGAAAATGGTACAATTATTGGAAAGATGAGGTTGTTGACGGAGGAAAGGAACAATGGGTTGATGCTGATATTGATATTATTCCTTTGTTTATTAAAGAAGGGGCGATTATTCCCAAGTTTCCTGTACAGCAATATGTAGGAGAATTGGAGATTAAAGAGCTTGATTTGGAAGTATACTTCAGGATAGGCACCGAAAACTCAACGGTTTATGAGGATGAACAGGAGGGGTATGATTATAAAAAAGGGCAATACAGCTTAAGAAACTTTAAATTGAAAGGAAAGGAGAAAAGTCTCGTTATCCAGCAGTTCAAGGATGGTACTTTTAATACCTCTTATGATACTTTTAGAATCAATTTACATGGACTTCCATTTGAAATTAAAGGAATAGAAGTTGATAACGAGGAGGTACCTTTGAAACAGTTAAAACCTAACGGTAACAATGTGATAGAAGTTAGTAAGGATTTTACCCAACTACTCATTAAAGGGGAATAATATTTTTTGTATTTTAACAAAACTAAACACTATAATAACATGAAAAAGGTAGTATTGATAATTGCCATATTCTTGGGTGTGGCAGCTTGTAAAGTAAATCCCTTTACGGGCAAAAAAGTTCTTAACTTTTACCCAAACAGTCAAATTTTCCCGACGGCATTTGCCCAATATGATCAGTTTCTTGGGGAGAACAAGGTGGTTGAAGGTACCGCTGAAGCCCGGATGATCACCAATGTTGGTTTACGAATATCATCTGCCGCTGAACGTTGGTTGGCCGCTAATGGTTATCCAGGATATCTTAATGACTACAAGTGGGAGTATAATTTAGTGGATGATAAAACAGTCAATGCCTGGTGCATGCCAGGTGGTAAGATTGTTTTTTATACCGGAATATTACCAATTACACAAACAGAAACTGGTGTTGCAGTGGTCATGGGACATGAAGTGGCTCATGCATTAGCAGATCATGGGGCACAACGAATGAGCGCTGGGACGTTGCAGCAAGTGGGGGCTATCGCTGGAAATGTTGCCATAAAGGATGAACAAACAAGGAATATGTTCAATCAGGCTTATGGTCTTGGTTCGACTGTCGGTTTAATGCTTCCTTTTAGTAGAAGCCATGAAACTGAAGCTGATAGGATTGGATTGCAGATTATGGCTATTGCAGGTTACGATCCAATTGAAGCCGCCGAACTTTGGAAAAGAATGAAAGCCAATAGTGGAGGGCAGGCCCCGCCAGAGTTTTTAAGTACGCATCCATCAAACGATACAAGAATTGCCAATTTAACGGCATGGGCACCATTGGCCAGACAAGAAGCCATGAAATTTGGTGTAACCACATTTAGGTAATGTTCGTGTAGAACAATATTTCCGTAATAATTGTATATTGAAAGCTGTTCTGAAAAAGAGCGGCTTTTTTTTTGAATGGACTTTTGAAGATTTTATATGACTAGAGCGTTAGCCATTAAAGGCAGCAGAAAACTATTGAATGCCTGGGCATTTTACGATTGGGCAAATTCAGTATATAGTTTGGTTATTTCTTCGGCCATTTTCCCCATATTTTATGGTGCACTCTTTAGGGTTGCCAATATTGAAAAGGTGACTATTTTTGGGGGTGAGATCGCAAGGGCCCCACTCATAAGTTATGTGACTTCAATGGCCTTTGTTTTTATTGCAATTGTAACGCCATTGATTGCCGGGATTTCTGATTATCTAGGGAATAAAAGACTCTTTTTAAAAATTTTCTGCTATTTGGGTGGGATTTCCTGTATAGGTTTGTATTGGTTTTCTTTGGAAAATATTTATTTGGGATTGACCTGTTACTTCTTCGGACTGGTAGGCTTTTGGGTAAGTTTCGCAATTAATAATTCTTATTTGCCCGATGTGGCATTCCCGGAACAACAAGATGGTATAAGTGCCAAGGGTTTTTCAATGGGATACGCGGGTAGTGTGATTCTTCTTTTGTTCAATTTGGCCATGGTCATGAAACCTGATCTTTTCGGTATCGAAAGTGATGCGACAGAAGCTGCCGAAATCAAGGCCATGAAATATTCATTCCTGACTGTTGGTCTCTGGTGGATGGTTTTTAGTCAATATACATTTTATCACTTGCCAAAGGGATTTAAAAAGCAAGGTAAGCCTGATCACATCATTTTAAACGGCTTTAAGGAGTTAAAAATGGTTTGGCATCAATTGGGTGATGAAATTAGATTAAAGCGTTATCTGGTTGCTTTCTTCGTCTATAGCATGGCGGTACAGACCGTTATGCTGATAGCAACCTATTTTGGGGAAGAAGAAATACAATGGGGATCTGATTCTGAGCGGACTACCGGACTTATCATTAGTATTTTGGTCATTCAGATAGTAGCGATTTTCGGGGCAACCGTTACCGCCTTCGCCTCAAAGAAATTTGGCAATATCCAAACACTTATTGTTGTGAATATTCTCTGGCTTTTTATCTGTATCTATGCCTATTTTGTGATTACGCCTATTGATTTTTATATCGCCGCTGGTTGTGTTGGTATTGTGATGGGCGGAATACAAGCATTATCAAGATCTACCTACTCCAAATTTATTCCTAAGACAACCGATACGGCATCATTCTTTAGTTTTTATGATGTGGCCGAAAAAATAGGTATTGTGATAGGTACATTTTTATACGGATTTGTCGCCCAATATTCGGGAAGTATGCGGAATGCCATTATTTTCCTTGGCTTGTTCTTTCTTATTGGAATGTTCCTGTTGACGCGAGTAAATAGAAAAAAAGCATAAAAAAAGCCCCGAGGAATTGTCGGGACTTTTGTTTGATTGTTCGCTTTTTGAATTGTCTACCGCCAGGCAGTTTATGCTTTTGTAATATCGCCAGAACCAGAGGTTTTGGTATCCACTTTTTCAGGATTTCCTTTATAATGAATATCACCGGATCCAGATACCCTTGCTTTTAATCTTTGGTTTGCGGTAACCTTGATATCGGCAGAACCGGAAACAGTGGCATCAACATTATCGGCCTCTAATTCGTAGGCCTTTATATCGCCACTTCCCGAAATGGTTACATCAAAATCAGTTGTAGAACCACTTAAATTAATATCGCCGGACCCTGACATGGATGCAGAGATCGAACTGGCATCTATATCCAAGGTGATGTCCCCAGAACCTGACATTGAGGTATTGAAGCTTCCAGCCTTAATTGTCGTCTTGCCTACAATATCCCCAGAACCTGAAAGTGAAACAGCATCGATGCTTTCAACTGGCACGGTAATATGAATTCCTTCCTTCCAAGAAGAAGGCTTTAGGTTGATTCCTTTTTCAACCTTGATTACCAATTTCCCATCTTTGACTTCGGTTATGATATGCTCTAGCAGGTTTTCTTCGCCTTTCAATGAAATATCACCTTCGTTGCCTTTCACAAGGTCAACATCAAACCATCCGGAAACAGCTACGGCGTCATAATCTCCCGTTGATCTTTCAATGGTGACCACTTTTCCATTTCCGTTTACTTTCTTGCCCCATTGCGCCGAGCAAGAGACGGTGAATAATACGACTAAACTAAGTGTTGCTAATTTCTTCATGATAATTTTATTAATGATATGGATTTTTGATTATTGATTTTTCGTGAAGGATATTCCCCCATATTCACTGTCGATAGATACTGAGTTTCCACTATTGGGTTTACCGTGATACCCTTTGTAGTATTTGTTATTTGATTTTTCAGTACTGATATTTATTTCAAATTCATCCTTACCACTAACTCCAGCATATTCTGCTCTTATTTCAAAATCAAAATGGTAAGCTGGGGAATAGCCTATTTTAACACCAGTATAGTCAGAGCTGACACGCAAATTACCGGCATCTTCAGCCATTTCCTTTATCCTTAGAGATCCATAATCCGCATTCACATCCACATTGCCATGAATTGTACCTAACTTAACATTAATGTAGTCTCCATTTCCATCGACATTGTTGGCCTCGCCTACTTCAATATTACCATAATCACTGGAATATTGCAAGTTTTCCATTTGGTTAATAGTGGAATTTGTATAGTCAGCATTCAATTTTAAATCTCCTGCTTTTTCAATGGTAAATCCAGAGTAATCCGCTTTTATTTCACCACTATTTATATATCCTATACTTGACTTTGAAGTGTAATCAAAATTCAGATAATTGTTTCTGCCTCTAAGTTCGCCAATTTCCAGGCGGCCATAATCACAGTTGATTTTGGCATGACCGTCAATCCTATCCAAAATGATGTTGCCATAATCATTGTTTAGGTGAATACTATTTTTGATTGGCAATTTTATCGTGTAATTGATCTGCATATTCACATTATTATTGCCCCAATTCCAACCCCAACCACTTTTATTTTTATTGAATATGGTCTTGGCAGATACCATGGCACTTGTGGCTTCAAAGTTCACGGTAATATCGTCCAGCTTCTTTTGGACCTTTTCCTCATTGTTCCCGCTGGTCTTGATATGGACCTCAATTAGAACCCGATCTTCATTCCATGAAGTAATGTTTAAATTTCCATAACTATTGCTCACCTTTAAAAGGGCATCGGAATTAACGTTGTATTCTTTTTTTATGGTTTTTTCTTTGGAGTACTTACCCTTTAGTTTCCCATCATGGGCACTTATAATCATGGGTGCTACTAAAAGTAGTACTGCGGCGTATTTAAATAGTAAAGTTTTCATCATTGTAATTTTTTAAATTCTTGATTGTTTCAATTTGATTGATGACGTCCTCTAGGAGGTCTATTCTTGTTTGAAAGTTGGTTATCATGGCACTTAAGATCAATTTGTCATTACCACCATTGATCAAATCGGTTTCCAATTGTTTGTAATTGGTTTCCAACTTTTTTAGTTGGATCATGGTATCACTAATGATCTTTTGTGCTTCAGGGGAACTTTCATTTTCAAGTAGTTTCACCTGGTCTTCAATAAGACTGGCAAAATAAACTTGTGTATTGCCTACCTCGGGCGAAATGTTCGCCATCTGTTGATCTAATGTAGGTTTTGAATTATATATTCCAATTGCGACAAGGCATAGTACAGCTACTGAAGCGGCGATAGACAAAGGTCTCCACCAAATCTTTTTCTTTTTTTGTAATGTCACCACTTGATTGGCATTGTCCAGTTTTTCTAAAAACCGCTCTCGATGTCCTGCTTTTGGTTCCACAGTATTAAAAGTACCTTCCAGTCCTTTGAACACATCCTTTAAATCATCCTTTTCCATTAGTAAGCATTTATCATTTTATTACGTAGACTTTCCTTTGCCCTTGAAATTGTTGTTCGGCAATTGGCATAGCTTATGTTCATTATGGTACTGATTTCTTCATAATCGTACCCTTCTATTAAATGTAAGGTCAAAGAAATTCTGTAATTATCTTTTAACCGTTTCATGGTCTCCATTACTTTTTGAGCCTTCAGTTCTGTAAACACATGATCCGAAGCAATCCCGTCATTATCTTCGACCTTGTACAATATGTCATCCAATGCAACCTCATTTTTCTTTCGTTGCTTTCTGTAATGATATATACTGTTGTTTATAACAATTCGCTTTAGCCAGGATCCGAAGGTTACCTCGCCTTTGAATGTATGCAGTTTCGTAAACGCGTTCAAGAACGATTCTTGCATTACATCCTCGGCTTCAGCACTGTCTTTTACAATTCGCAAAGATGTGTTGTACATGGCTTTGTAATAGCGATTGTAAATCTCCATTTGTGCGCTCTGTTTCCCTTCAAGACACAGTTGTATTAAATCATCAGTATGTTCTCTTTCGTGGCTCAAAAAGTGATTGATTTGTTTAATAGATGACCTAATTTAGCCATTGTTACAGTTTCTAGGAAATATTTACCCCTATTGGCACAACAATTGCAAAATATGGTTGAATATGATGAGTTCAAAGACCGAAAATTAAAGGGTATAGGACGATGTGAAGCTTTTTAACAAATACTAAAAACAAACCATGACTGTTAGATATATGACAGAATGGCTGAAATAAATATATGGGAGATTCCAAATTTTCAAATTTTGACAATATGTCCTTGCAAAGTATTGACCAGGATGCTGAGTTGATACCCTTATTGACCCCTGAGGATGAAGAGGAGATGAACAATGAGGGGCTGCCTGAAACACTACCAATTTTACCTTTACGAAATACCGTGCTGTTTCCAGGTGTTGTTATCCCTATTACTGCTGGTCGGGATAAATCAATAAAATTGATAAAAGATGCGAATAATGGTTCAAAAGTTATTGGTGTTGTTGCGCAGAAAGACGAAAAAACCGAAAATCCGGGCGTTAATGATATTCATACCTTAGGTACGGTTGCCCGAATATTGAGGGTGCTGCAAATGCCTGACGGTAATACTACGGTTATCATTCAGGGGAAAAAACGTTTCGAAGTTGCCGAAATCCTTACAGAGAAACCTTATATCACAGCAACTGTTAGAGAAACAAAGGAGGAAAGACCTGATAAGGACGGACAGGAGTTCTTGGCCATAATCGAATCTGTCAAAGATCTGGCTTTAAAGATCATTAGGGATAACCCAAACATCCCAAGTGAGGCATCTTTCGCCATAAAAAATATACAGAGTAATTCATTCCTTATCAATTTTGTTTCTTCCAATTTGAATTTGGATGTTAAGGAAAAACAGGAATTATTGGAAATAGGAAATCTTCAAGAAAGAGCTTTGGCTACCTTGAAGTATATGAATGTTGAGTTGCAAAAGTTAGAGCTTAAAAATGTGATTCAATCCAAGGTTCGAAGCGATATGGACCAACAACAGCGCGAATATTTTCTGCATCAACAAATGAAAACCATTCAAGAAGAATTGGGAGGAGTTTCCTATGATGAGGAAATCACTGAAATGCGTTTAAAGGCAAAGGACAAAAAATGGGATGCTAAAATCGCAGAGCATTTTGACAAGGAGTTGGCAAAATTACAACGTATGAATCCGCAGGTAGCGGAATATTCCATTCAACGGAATTATTTGGATCTATTCCTTGACTTGCCTTGGAATGAGTTTTCTGAAGATAAGTTCGATTTAAAAAGAGCACAAAAGATATTGGATCGCGACCATTACGGCCTCGAGGATGTTAAAAGGCGAATTATAGAGTATTTGGCAGTTTTAAAGCTGCGTAACGATATGAAATCCCCTATTCTCTGTTTGTATGGACCTCCAGGTACCGGAAAAACGTCATTGGGTAAATCAGTTGCGGAGGCCTTGGGTAGGAAATATGTTAGAATGTCCTTAGGAGGATTGCGTGATGAAGCCGAGATTCGTGGACACCGGAAAACCTATATTGGGGCAATGCCAGGTAGAATAGTCCAAAGTTTGAAAAAGGCAGGCACCTCTAATCCTGTATTTATTCTCGACGAAATAGACAAGATGGCAAGCAGCCATCAAGGTGACCCATCCTCCGCCATGTTGGAAGTCTTGGACCCTGAGCAGAATAGTGATTTTCATGACAATTTCTTGGAAATGGGCTATGACCTTTCCAAAGTAATGTTCATTGCAACAGCCAATAACTTAGCTACCATTCAGCCTGCACTAAGAGACAGAATGGAAATTATTAATGTTAGCGGATATACCATCGAGGAGAAGGTAGAGATTGCCAAAAGGCACTTACTGCCTAAACAGTTGAAAGAACATGGTCTTAAATCAAAAGATCTTAGGATTGGGAAACCTCAATTGGAAAAAATCGTAGAAGGATATACTAGGGAATCAGGAGTTCGAACTTTGGAAAAACAAATTGCCAAAGTAGTTCGTTATGCGGCAAAATCAATCGCTGTTGAAGAGGAATATAACGTTAAAATCAGCATTGAGGATGTTGAGAAAATATTAGGACCTGCCCGAATGGAAAGGGATAAATATGAGAACAATGATGTTGCTGGGGTCGTTACAGGTCTGGCCTGGACAAGTGTTGGTGGTGATATTCTATTTATTGAATCTATCCTATCAAAGGGAAAAGGAACACTGAATATTACAGGAAATTTAGGCAAGGTCATGAAAGAGTCGGCCACGATTGCCATGGAGTACATAAAATCCAACGCTAAAAGTTTCGGAATTGATTCGACGGTTTTTGATAAGTATAATGTGCATATTCATGTACCTGAAGGAGCTACCCCCAAGGATGGACCTAGTGCCGGAATTACGATGTTAACGTCATTGGTATCTCTGTTTACACAGAAGAAAGTGAAAAAGAGTTTGGCCATGACCGGTGAGATAACCTTACGTGGTAAAGTATTGCCGGTAGGTGGTATAAAAGAGAAAATCCTTGCTGCTAAGAGGGCTAAAATCAAAGAAATCATTCTAAGCGAAGAAAACAGAAAAGACATTCTTGAGATTAAAGAAGATTATTTAAAAGGGCTTACGTTCAAATATGTTTCAGAAATGAGCGAGGTTATCGACCTGGCAATTACCGATCAGAACGTGAAGAATGCAAAAAAACTTTAGGACAGTAAGACTCCTTTTTTCTGTCTATTTTTGATGTATGGAAAAAATAACCATTGCCATTGATGGGTATTCATCAACCGGAAAAAGTACAATTGCCAAACAGCTGGCAAAAGCTTTGGGCTATATATATGTTGATACCGGTGCCATGTACAGGGCCGTAACCCTTTATGCCATCCGCAATGGTTTTGTTACTGAAGATAAGTGTGATATAGACCTATTGGTGAATACTTTACCCGACATCAATTTAAAGTTCGTATACAATGATACCTTGGGGTTTGCCGAAATGTATTTAAATGGCGAAAATGTTGAGCGTGAGATCAGAGCCATGGAAGTCTCCAAACAGGTAAGTAATGTAGCTACAATAGAGGAAGTCCGTAAAAAATTAGTACTTATTCAGAAGGAAATGGGTCTTGAGAAGGGAATAGTTATGGACGGCAGGGATATTGGAACCGTGGTGTTCCCAAATGCCGAGTTAAAGATATTCATGACGGCTTCACCGGAAAAAAGAGCTACCCGACGTTATAAAGAGTTGTTGGATAAGGGTGAGAATGTCAACTATGAAGAAGTCTTGAAGAATGTAGAGCATCGCGATTATGTTGATGCCCACAGAGACATATCCCCACTGAGGAAAGCGGAAGATGCTATCAACTTTGATAATAGTGATATGGGACTCGAAGAACAATTCACAAGGGTCCTTGGTTACTCAAATAGAGTAATTGAAGAACAAAAAAAAGACGTTCATTGAACGTCTTTTTTTTTAATATGATATTTGTTTATCCCTAAGGATTTGGAATTACCAAAACCTGATCGGGATGAATTACGTCAGGATTTTTAAGAATATTGGTGTTGGCAGCAAAAATTTGCTTGTATTTCATTGGATCACCATAATAGTGTTTTGCTATTTTACTTAAAGATTCACCACCTTTGACAATATGTCTGTGGAAAACAGAATCGTCCTCAACGGTTATATTGGCTTTCAAATCATGTGGATGGTCGCCACCTAATTCTTTGATTTTATCCCACAACAAGTTTTTTTCATATTGTGTGTTTGCCTGACCTTTAATTTTTAAAGTCCCATTTTCTTCGGTAACATTCCCATCTTTGATTCCCAATTGTTCTCCAAGGTCTAAAACTGCTTGATACTTTGCTTTTACGCTCATTTTTGTAATTTATTAACGGTTAATATTTATGACCGTGAAGATAAGAATTAATGCACTATTTCACGAAAAAATCAATAAAATACCGCCATGGTACACATCTAACTGTGGTACTTGTTTGTAAATAGATATTAAAATCGTAGTTTTGCACTCCTTTTTTGCAAAGAATCAAGAGGAAAAGGGAACGAAAAAAAATACAAATAACATCTTCTGTAGTAATTGTTTAGCTCTTGTAACACTGCGGAATACAAATATAAATCAGCAAATGGCTGAAGAAAAAGCAACAAAAGCAGTAGAGGAAACTACTGAAGCTAAAACAGTAGAAGAAACTACTGAAGCTACTCAAGAAACAAAGGTGGAGACACCTGTACAAGACCCAAAGGAATTTTTGGAAAACTTTAATTGGGAGAAATACGAACAAGGCATTGAACGTGTAGATGATTCCAAACTTAAGGAGTTTGAAACATTGGTTGCCGAAAATTTTGTCGATACCGCAGATGAAGAGGTTGTGCAAGGTACCGTCGTGTATTTGACCGATCGGGAAGCAATAATCGATATAAACGCAAAATCCGAAGGTGTTATCTCCTTAAATGAATTTCGTTACAATCCAGATTTAAAGGTTGGTGATAAAGTAGAGGTATTGATCGACATCCGTGAGGATAAAAGTGGTCAATTAGTACTCTCGCACAGAAAGGCCAGGACGATCATGGCTTGGGACAGGGTTAACGCTGCACATGATAATGAAGAAATTGTAAGTGGTTTTGTGAAATGCAGAACCAAGGGTGGTATGATCGTCGATGTTTTTGGAATCGAAGCATTCTTACCAGGTTCACAAATTGATGTAAAACCAATAAGGGATTACGATCAATATGTAAATAAGACCATGGAATTCAAAGTTGTTAAGATCAACCACGAATTCAAGAACGTTGTTGTTTCACATAAAGCTCTTATTGAAGCTGATATTGAAGAACAGAAAAAAGAGATCATCAGCCAATTGGAAAAAGGACAGGTGTTAGAAGGTGTTGTGAAGAACATTACTTCTTACGGTGTGTTTATTGACCTAGGTGGTGTTGATGGTTTAGTACATATTACTGACCTATCATGGAGTAGAATCAACCACCCGAATGAGGTTGTTGAGCTAGACCAGAAATTGAATGTTGTAATCCTCGATTTTGATGAGAACAAATCAAGAATCCAATTAGGATTGAAACAATTAGAGAAACATCCATGGGATGCTTTGAGTGAAGACATCAAAATTGGTGATAAGGTTAAAGGTAAGGTTGTTGTTATAGCCGACTACGGTGCCTTTATTGAAGTTGTTGAAGGTGTTGAAGGTTTGATCCACGTTTCTGAAATGTCATGGTCAACACACTTACGCTCAGCACAGGACTTCGTTAAAGTTGGTGATGCGATAGAAGCTGTTGTCTTGACCTTGGATAGGGAAGATCGCAAAATGTCATTGGGCATTAAGCAATTGACTCCAGACCCATGGACAGATATCACTACGAAATATCCTGTTGGTTCCAAACATAAAGGTATCGTTAGAAACTTTACCAATTTCGGTGTATTCTTGGAATTGGAAGAAGGTATAGATGGTTTGATTTATATCTCTGACCTTTCTTGGACTAAGAAAATTAAACACCCATCAGAATTTGTAACTGTTGGCGATACTTTGGAAGTAGAGGTTTTAGAGTTGGATGTTGAAGGACGTAAATTAAGTTTAGGTCATAAGCAGACTACCGAAAACCCATGGGACAAGTATGAAACTGAATTTGCCTTGGACACGATTCATAAAGCCGCTATTGCTGAGGTAGTTGATAAGGGAGCTACAATTGACTTTAATGAAGATATCACTGCATTTGTTCCACAACGTCATTTAGAAAAAGAGGACGGGAAGAAATTGACCAAAGGTGAAGAGGCAGAATTTAAGATCATTGAATTCAATAAGGACTTTAAACGTGTAGTTGCTAGTCATACTGCCATCTTTAGGGAAGAAGAGAAACGTAATGTTAAAGCAGCTGTGAAAAGACAAGCTGCCAGTGCTGAAGAAGCTAAACCTACTTTAGGTGATGCTAATGAAGCCTTACAGGCGTTAAAGGATAAAATGGAAGCTGGTTCTAAAAAGAAGTAGGTTTTCATTGTTTGTATTTTCTACTTAGGTAGAAAGTTAAAGCCCCGATGATAGCATCGGGGCTTTTTTGTTTGTTTCACACTGGTTGAATATTTGCAAGAATTCCCTATTTTTGCAAGACAAAAGTGTTGATGACCTAATATGAGTCAAAAAGTACTACTCTCCTCAAAAGAAATAAACATCATTCTCCATAGATTGGCTTGCCAACTTCTTGAAAATCATCTCGATTTTTCAGATACTGTTTTGGTAGGTATTCAAC
>JBATIW010000114.1:0-6088 GCA_049668005.1 Maribacter sp. | reverse complement strand
GGGGAATGGGTTTTGACCGAAGATTAGGAACTTAAATTTTGAAGTTTTAAATGGCGACCAATGGGTCGCCATTTTTTTTACTTATAATTCAAGTTCTAAAGTAAAAACATGGCCTTTAAAAATGAATAAAAAACCATATTTAATGAATTGATGTTGATTTAAATGTAAAACATATTTAGCTTTACCGTAATTAACCTTGTTTATTAAGGAATTTCCTTCCAAAAAAAGCAAGCGTTGGTTCTCTATTAATGAGCATTAAACATTTAACCATGAAAACGCCCGTCAAAGACGAATATCGCTTAAGAGATAAAGTCAAATTAACACTGAGGGTCAATTATTTTTCCTCAATTTTTGCAATTATCCTAGGGTTTCTTTGTTTGTACATTCTCAAAATAACTGAAATTCTGCCCTATGTCTTTTTTGGATTTGGAGCCATTAATCTAATAAATACGCTTCTTTTTAAATCGCATAGGAATTTAACCTTAACATACAATATAACATCAATAGCAGCCCTCGTAAGCGCCACTATTATCACCTTGTTTAGTGGCGGTATCAATAGTCCCTTTATTTTTGTATTGGCACTTATAGTATTCACGGGTTACGTCACTACCAAGTCATACGGGAAAACATATTTATATATCAATATGCTGATCATATGCCTATTTTATATTGAAAGTCTTCCTGAATATAATATCGTAGCAAATTTGGTACCCGAAACGTCACGTAACCTCTTTTCCTTTCTAAGTATTCTTTTTTCGGTTTATCTTTTAGGCGGCGTTTTGTGGAAAAACCTCTTAAAGGCCCATCACAACCTCTACAAATCCCGTAACGAAATAGAAAAAAGAATCAACGAGAAAGAGACCTTACTTCGCGAAGTCCACCATAGGGTAAAAAACAACCTACAAACAGTTTCCAGCCTTTTGAGCCTGCAGTCCAGAAGTATTGAAGATAAGAAAATGAAAAGCATGATCAAGAGTAGCCAAAACAGGGTAATCTCAATGGCTATGGTACATGAAATGCTCTACATGCGTGACGATCTCTCCAAAATTGAGTACAAATCCTATGTTCAGGAATTGAGCGAATTCCTTATTCGTTCAATAAAAGGAGCAGAAAACAAAGTAAAACTCAATATTGACATTCCTGATATAAAATTGGGCATTGATACTGCTATTCCTTTAGGTCTATTAATTAATGAGGCAATTACAAATGCTTTAAAATATGGTATAACCGATGAGAATGAAGGCGAAATCAGTATTACTATTAGACAAGAGAAAAACCATGATTTTGTTTTGTATATTGGGGATGATGGTATTGGTTTCCCAGATACTATTGACCACAAAACGACTAAATCCCTTGGTTTAAAATTAATTCATAACCTGGCCCGACAATTAAAAGGTTCAATAAGCAAAGATCTAACTAAAAAAGGCACCAACTATATTATAAAATTCTCAGAAGTGGGACAACAGTTTCATTCTGTAGCTTAGCCACTGATTTTCAACTTCGTTCAGGCCCAAATAATCGTTCATCGAAGGTTCAAAGTTCTGGTATTATCCCTATATTTAAGCGACTAATTTAAAAAAACCTTCCATGCTTAAAAGATTACTCCTTTTAGTGCTGTTTTGTGGTTCTACACTTTACAGCCAAGACTATTTTTTTAAAAAATTTCATCCTTTTAATGCCGATATTCCTTCCCCGGAACAGTTTTTAGGGTACGGTATTGGCGAGCACCATACACGACACGACTTAATTGTTTCCTATTTGGAAAAACTTGCTGAAGTGTCGGACAGGGCCACCATTCATTATTATGGCAAGACCCATGAAGGTCGAAAATTGGTAATACTCACAATTACAAGCCCAGAAAACCTATCCAATCTTGATAATCTGAAACAACAGCATTTGTCATTCACAGATCCAAATAGTAATGCCACAAACTATGGTGATATTCCTATTTTCATCAATCTGGCATATAATGTACATGGTAATGAGCCTTCGAGCTCTGAAGCTGCTTTGTTGACTGCATATACCTTTGCAGCCTCCAACAATCCAGAAATTCTGGGATACATTGAAAATGCAGTGATTTTTGTAGATCCAACAATTAATCCTGATGGCCGTGATCGCCACAGCCAATATGCGAATGCTTATCAGGGAAATCCGCTTGTGGCAGACCCTCAAGATGCTGAGCATAATGAATATTGGCCAGGTGGGCGTACCAATCATTATTGGTTTGACCTTAACCGTGATTGGCTTTTGGGAATAAACCCTGAAAGTAGAGGAAAATTAACCTGGTACCATGAATGGTACCCCAATGTGGTTACCGATTTTCATGAAATGGGCTCACAAAGTTCTTATTTCTTTGAACCTATGAAAGCCAACGGTTCCCTGGACCCGATAATGCCTAAGGAAAATTATGAAGACCTCAACGATATGTTCGGGGAACAATTTGCCAAAGCACTTGATAGTATTGGTAGTTTTTATTTTACCAAGGAGGTTTTTGACGGCACATATCCCGGCTATGGGTCTTCGTATCCTGATTTGCAAGGTGGATTGGGATTACTGTTTGAACAGGCAAGTTCTAGAGGCCATAAGCAGACAACTGCTTTTGGCGAGATTACGTTTCCGTTCACAATTCGCAATCAATTTACATCGAGTATTACAACGGTAAAAACCGCTGTTATGAACAAGGTTTACATGCGAAAGTACCAGCAAGAATTCTTTAAAAGCGCAATTTCCAAAGCTACAAAGAGCAAGATCAAGGGTTACACTTTTGGTGATTCATATGATCAAAATCGAAACAAGGCTTTCATAGATAAGTTGTTATTACACAAAATCGATGTGTACAAGTCAGACAATAAATTCGTAGTACCAACAAAGCAGCCACAATACAGAATGGTGCAAACGATGTTCGAGACCTATTCAAAATATCGCGATAGTGTTTATTATGATGCTTCTGCATGGTCTGTAGGTAATTTTTATAATATGAAATATCGCCCCGTAACATCGCTGAATATGGGTGATAAAATTACGTCTACAGAAAATTTGGTAAGTGTTTCCCCAGTACAAAAATCGAACTATGCTTACATCATTGACTGGGATGATTATAATGCCCCTGCTGTGTTGAATTCCCTTCAGACCAATGGGGTAACCGTTTCATCTTCATTTAAACCGTTTACCGCCAAAGTGGGGTCAGCATCCAAATCATTCAATTATGGTGCTTTGGTCATTCCGGTAAGTCTTCAGAAGAAAGATGCCAATGCAGTATATCAAGAGGTTCAAAAGGCTCAGAAAAAATATCAAGTTCCAATGTTCGCCGTCAATTCTGGATATAATTTAAAGGGAATAGATCTGGGAAGCAGCTATGTGAAAGCTTTAAAAAAACCAAAAGCAGCAATGCTTATCGGTGATGGCGTTCGTTCATACGAAGCTGGTGAAGTTTGGCATTTATTGGATACCCGTGTACACATGCCAATTACCAAAATACCCCTACGAAATTTCAATAAAGCGAATCTGGATAAATACAAAACCTTGGTAATGGTCTCCGGACGCTATAGTTTTACTGATAAACAGTTGGCAAAAATCAAAGAATGGGTAAGTAAAGGCAATACATTGATTACGATTGGTACAGCCTCAAAATGGGCCATAGACAAGAAATTGGTAGAAGAAAAATTAACCAAACCTGAAAAAGACACGACCGCTGCAATCGTTCGAAAACCTTTTGTAGATGCCCGCGAAAATCTTGGTAAGGAAGGTGTTGGTGGTATAATCCTTAAGGTGGATATTGACACTACCCATCCCCTGGGCTTTGGTTATCACGACAAGGCAATTCCAGTGTATAAAAACAATACTGTGTGGATGGCACCTAGCAAAAATGAGTATGCCACTGTAGGTAAATATGCAGATAGTCCACATATAGACGGATTCATCACCAAGAAGAATATGGACGAAAACTTGAAACCTTCTGCGTCACTTATTGTAAGTAAAGTTGGCAGTGGCCGGGTAATACTATTTGCGGACAATCCAAATTTTCGAGGTTCCTGGTACGGTACAAACCGTTTATTTTTGAATGCCTTGTTTCTAGGAGATAAAATCAGTGTTCCTTCAAGAGATTGACCAACCCAATTTGAACTCAAATACAACTCAATAAATGAAAAAAATAAACATCCTATTAGCTTCCATGCTCTTGTGGAGCTTAAATTGTGTGGCACAAAGCGCTTCAGGCGATGGCCCCCACTCCCAATTGATTATTCGAGGGGTAATGCTAATCAATGGTAATGGAGCCCCGCCACAGGGTCCAATTGACATTGTAGTTGAGAATAACATCATCAAAAAAATACAGGTGGTGGGATATCCAGGAGTGGCCATAAAGGATGACAACCGACCACAGTTGAAGGAAGGAGGCAAAGAACTTGATTGTACCGGCATGTATTTAATGCCTGGATTTGTGGATATGCATGGGCATATTGGCGGTACTGCCCAAGGTGCAGAATCTGAATACGTTTTTAGATTATGGATGGCTCATGGTATCACCACTGTGCGCGAACCTAGTGGTCGTGGTGTTGATTATACCCTCGATTTAAAACGCAAAAGTGCCAAGAATGAAATCGTGGCACCTCGCTTATTGGCATATACTGGATTCGGACAAGGTAATGGAGGATCAATAACTACCCCTGAAATGGCTCGTGCATGGGTACAAAATAACGCAAAAAAAGGAGCGGATGGCGTTAAATTTTTCGGCGCTGAACCGGAAATCATGGATGCCGCCTTACGCGAAAATAAAAAATTGGGGTTAGGTTCTGCCTGTCATCATGCACAATTGAACGTTGCCCGTTGGAATGTTCTACATTCAGCCCGAGCAGGCCTTACAAGCATGGAACACTGGTACGGATTGCCCGAAGCTTTGTTTGAAAATAGGACTGTTCAGGATTATCCGCTGGATTATAATTATAATAATGAGCAGCATAGATTTGAAGAGGCCGGACGCCTATGGAAACAGGCAGCAAAACCCTATTCGGAGCATTGGAATGCGGTTATGGATGAGCTTCTAGCGTTGGATTTTACACTTGATCCTACATTCAATATCTATGAAGCCAGTCGTGATTTGCATCGTGCTAGGCGTGCCGAATGGCATGAATATTATACGCTACCATCACTTTGGGATTTCTACCAACCCAGTAAAATATCACATGGTTCGTATTGGCATGATTGGGGCACGGAGCAAGAAGTGGCTTGGAGAGAGAACTATAAACTTTGGATGACCTTTGTAAACGAATTTAAAAACCGAGGTGGCAGGGTAACCACAGGTTCAGACTCTGGGTTTATTTTTCAATTGTATGGCTTTGCTTATGTGCGTGAATTAGAGTTGTTGCGCGAAGCTGGTTTCCATCCCTTGGAAATTATTCGTTCCGCCACTTTGAGCGGCGCTGAAGCCTTGGGGATGGATGATAGGATAGGAAGTGTCACTGTAGGTAAATTGGCCGATTTTGTAGTAGTTGAGGAGAATCCTCTTAAAAACTTGAAAGTATTATATGGTACTGGTGCTATTAAATTGACTAAAGACAATGAAGTTGTTCGTGTTGGTGGGGTAAAGTACACTATAAAAGACGGAATCATCTATGATGCAAAAGCGCTTTTAAAGGAGGTAAAGGGTATGGTCGATACGGAAAAGAGAAAATCGAATTATATGATTTTACAACCGGGAATAAAGAAGTAACATAATAAAATGCTGCATATAAAAACTCCCTTACCTAGAAAAATAAGGGAGTTTTATATTTTATTTAAACGCTTTATTTCTGTGCGGGTACTTTAATAGGCTGTAAAAACCCTTTTGTTTTGGGAAAAATTATACCATTAACAATAAACAAAGCAACGGGAATCAATAGAATAAAAAGTATCATAATCAGTAGGTTTAGAGAACGCTTGGGGTAAGCGTTGGTTTACTATATATTAGGCTAATTTTGGTTTATCTTTTTTAGTGGTGAATGCTAAAGCTTTCTTTACCCTTGAATTTTTGAATTTGTATAAACGAGCAACGCTTTTTTCCGTATCAATCTGAACTTCTTTAGTATCGTTAATAGTGCTAATCCCACTATCC
>JBATIW010000113.1:0-8060 GCA_049668005.1 Maribacter sp. | reverse complement strand
GTAATAGGTTTATCCACGGTAACCAAATATTCCTTTTCATGATGGTTCCTCGCTCGAAGTATCTTGTTCACAATATCACCATCATTGGTCATAAATATGAGTCCCTCACTGGGTTTGTCTAACCGTCCAATAGGAAAAATGCGTTTGGGATAATTAATAAAATCAATGATGTTGTCTTTTTCTACACCGGTATCTGTTGTGCAGACAATTCCAATAGGTTTGTTAAACGCAAGGTAAACCGGTTTTGTTTTTTGCTCGGAAATAAGTTCCCCATCGACACGTACATCATCGCCTTCAGTGATTTTGGTTCCCATTTCAGGAACTTGACCATTGATAGTAACTCTTCCTTGGTCAATAAGCTTGTCCGCCGCTCGGCGTGAACAGTAACCTACTTCACTCAAATATTTGTTGATTCGGGTTTGTTTAATATTCATTAATATTTCTTTCTATTGCGTTCAAATTTATATATCTCCCTTCCAAGTTCAGCAAGAAAGGGTATCCCAATATCCTCATATTCATAAATATTGTCATTGAAAATGCCATTCTTATTAACTAGAATGGTAGCGGTGAGCATAAATTCCACCTTGTTTTTGGAGTCAAGGAGGTAGGCACAATCGGTTAAGGTGCCATATGCATATCCCACTTTGTTATAAATTTTTATGTGGTCAGGCATATCTTCCTTTTTGTCTCCGAACAGGAAGAATTTGACATAGCTATCATAATATTCAACTGGATCGTAACCCACTTTCCTGGGTAAGGTATGCATTGCTTCAAGAATGAAATTGCGCTGTGCATCGTTTAGTTTGAATCGCTCATTTTCACTAAATGCCTCTGGAAAGATAATCCGTTTGAGAACCGCATGTTGCGCATTTATGGGATAATAGTTTTTTAGAGCGAAACTGAACGGTTCTTGCATTAAGGAATCCTCTGTAATATAACCTATTCCTTTCTCAATTTTATTGATTTTCAAAGGTTGAGCTGAAGTGTTGATTGAGCCATCCAAAGCTGTAGTAGTACTATCATTTAAATAGATTATTACAGGTTTTGTGGTAATGTCATCCGCATTTTCAGTCGAAAGTCTGTGCGAAATCCGTACAGGAATAATACCCTTTTGTTCTAAGCTCCTATTAACGGCATCCTGCCCTAAAAATTCCATCAATCTGTTATTGGCCTGATTATCACTTACTGCGAATATTTTTGATACATCTGCGGCGAATGTGGTTTCTACAGTATCCCCTTCAATATAAAATCGGGTATCCTTATGAAGTGAATCCAGTTGGCTCAATTTTTCCATTGCCAATAAGGCAATTGGGAATTTTACAGTACTGGCGGGGTAAAAATAAGTGCTGTCATCAACCTGAAAGTCATAATCCTTAAAAATCAGGCTATCATTTTTCCGATTTATTTGTGTGAATTTTATTTGAACTTCATATTGGTCAAGGTTGTCAATGACCTGTTTTATCTTGCTATTTTCGGAAGCTAAGGCATGGTCCAAAGGGTTTGTTGCTTTGTCTATCTTTTCACAGGAAACTACAAGACAAAATAGGGATAGTACTAAAAGTTGCGTTTTTGACATAATATAGGCCTGTTCAATCTTCATAAACTTCACCACGATGTGGTTTTAAAGCATCGCGCATGGCAATCATATTCGATTGTTCAACTACCATAAAGGCGTAACTATACATTTCATTAATATGCTCATATCCTGTGATATCCAAATCCAGTTTTTCAAAAGCAATGAATTCTTTTAAATGTTTCTCGTGGTGTTCGGCAGTTTTCCCTGCTACTGGTCCTCTAAAGTCCCAAATAAGTTTAATCTTTCTATTCACTTGTAATGGATTATTGAATTAGGAATTGCCTACTGAAATTGGTTTAGCGGTAAATCATTTGAAATCCCAGTAGTTAACTTCATCTTTTTTATGATTGCTTCACCAAAGTAATGAATATTGTTTGCGGTAGCCAAAAATGTGTTAATGAAAGTCTATATAACTTGTTTAACTTTAAGTAATTGTTATTTTTGCGGGATGTTTTTTAGTTTGAAAAATACTTCTTTTCTTAAATATTCATGCGTGTTCATGGTGCTTTTTTTGGTGTCTTGTCATTCGTTGTGGAAAGACGGGTCAGGGGCAGATCCAATAGCAAGGGTAGGGGAGTCTTATTTGTTCATAGATGAGGTTGTACCTTTTTTGACTGACGGAATGACGAAAGAGGACAGTACCACTTTCGTTACCGACTATGTTAACAATTGGGCTACAAAGCAGTTGTTGCTCTCAAAAGCCAAGATTAATTTGTCTGAACAGCGATTATCGGAATTCGATGCCTTGGTGAGTACATATAGAACCGATTTGTACACTCGGGCATATAAGGAGGCATTGGTACAACAGGGCAGTGATACACTTGTTAGCCGATCTCAAATGGAGGACTTTTACGAAAAGGAAAAAGAGAACTTTAGACTCAAGGAAAAAATTGTTAGCCTTAGATTTATTGAGTTACCGCTGCAATTTCTAAATAAGGAAACAGTCATAAGCAAGCTTAAGAGTTTTGATGATGACGATGTAAGATATTTGGATTCAATTGGAGTACAGTTCAAAAAACTAAATTTTAATGATTCAATCTGGGTGAGTGTCTCCCGCGTCAGGGAGGAAATTCTGCCGTTGACCCTAAAAAATCAGGATAGATACTTAAAAAAATCACAATTTTTTGAATTGCAGGATTCATTAGGGGTATATTTGACAAAGATTACGGGAGTACTTGAAATCAATGACATTGCACCCTTATCTTATGTAGAACCCTCAATAAAACAGGTACTCTTGAACCGCAGAAGGTTAGATTATATTCGAAAATTGGAAACAGAGATAATAGATGAAGCTATTAAAGAAAAAGAATTCGAAGTCTATGTACAAGACAAATAAAATTACCCTATTACTATCATTTTTATTTATATCCAGTATTGCCATTTCCCAGGTCCCTGAGGAAATTCCTGATACTCAGATTGAACCTCCGTTACCTGAACTTCAAGCCGATATGGGAGTCAAAAAAGATTCGACCCCTAAATTCAAGAAATTAAAACTTGATGGGATAGCCGCCGTTGTAGGTGATTATGTGATTCTGGAATCGGATATTGAAAAAACCCTGATTGATCTTAGAAGTCAAGGTGCAATGACGGAGGACATAACAAGATGTGGTCTTTTAGGTAAATTGATGGAGGATCGTTTATATGCCCATCAGGCAGTTCAAGATAGTTTATTGGTTTCCGATGATGAAGTGAGTCTTACTACCGAAAGACAAATCCAGTCCTTTGTTGCCCAAATGGGTTCTATGGATAAATTGCTCAAGTTTTATAGAAAGGAAGATGAAGCGAGTTTACGGGAGGACATCAACAAAATAAACAAATTAAGGATGTTGTCTGAAAAAATGCAAAGTAGCATCGTTTCGGAAATTGAAATTACCCCGGAAGAGGTACGTCAGTTTTTCAATAAAATACCAGAAAGTGAACGCCCGGTATTTGGTGCTGAAATGGAGATTTCCCAAATCATAAAAAAACCCAAGGCAACAGATTTAGAAAGGCAAAAAATCGTTGATAAATTAAATACCATTAAGGCAGATGTTGAGGATAACGATGCCAAGTTTAGTGTAAAGGCCATTTTATATTCGCAGGGACCTTCTAAGTCTTCAGGTGGTTTACTTGGATCTATAACTAAGGATTCAGGTTTTGATAAAACGTTTAAAGATGTTGTTTTTAGTCTTCAAGAAGGTGAGGTGTCAGATCCATTTGAAACGGTTTTCGGCTATCATATTTTAACCGTTGAGAAAATAAGGGGACAAGAAAGGGATGTGCGGCATATAATATTGCAGCCTGAGATTTCCCAGGATGCTTTGGATGAGGCTAAGGCTGAACTGGATTCAATACGCAAGCATATTTCTGAGGGTAAATATACCTTTGCAGAAGCTGCACGTAATTTCTCTGATGAAAAAGAAACAAAATTTGATGGGGGACTTTTAAGGAACCCTATTACGTATGATTCAAGGTTTGAATTGACCAAAATGGATCCAACGTTATATAATCAGGTGAGAAATTTAAAGGATAATGAAATTTCATTTCCTATTCTGGAGCAAGACCCTAGAGGTGGTGGCCCGAAATATAAACTTTTGAATGTTACAAATAGGTACGATGAGCATATAGCGGATTTTGCCCAGGATTATACCAGAATTCAGCAGTTAGCACTTACGGAGAAACAATACAATGCTATTAAAAAGTGGATGAGCGAGCATATTGATGAAACCTATATAAGTGTTAACGATGCAAAAAAAGGTTGTGATTTTGCCAATAACTGGGTAAAGGAGTAAGAGCATGTCAGACGTAACCGCCATAAAGAATTTAGTCGAAAAACACCTCGCCTTAAAAAAAGAAATAGCAAAGGTTATTATTGGTCAAAAAGATGTTATAGATCTTATTCTATTGTCTATTTATACCGGTGGTCATTCGTTATTGATTGGTGTCCCAGGATTGGCAAAGACTTTAATGGTGAATACCATAGCCCAAACATTGGGTCTCGATTTTAAAAGAATACAGTTTACCCCTGATTTAATGCCCAGTGATATTTTGGGAAGTGAAATATTGGATCAAAACCGAAATTTCAAATTCATTAAGGGCCCTGTTTTTTCGAATATCATCTTGGCTGATGAAATTAACAGGACACCACCCAAAACGCAGGCAGCCTTATTGGAAGCTATGCAGGAACGCGCTGTAACTATAGCCGGTAAGCAACATAAATTGGAATTACCCTATTTTGTGTTGGCAACACAAAACCCTATTGAACAAGAAGGCACATATCCCCTTCCAGAAGCCCAATTAGACCGTTTTATGTTCGCTATTGAATTAAAATACCCTTCAATCGAAGAGGAAATAGCCGTTGTTAAGGCAACCACTTCGGACGATACGGTAAAAATCAATGCGCTATTCAATGCTGAGGAAATATTGGAAGTACAGCATGTGGTGCGACGAATTCCAGTTCCTGATAATGTTGTTAATTATGCCGTTACCTTGGTAAACAATACAAGACCACATCTAGAATCAGCACCTGATTTTGTAAAGCAATACTTAGATTGGGGAGCAGGCCCTAGAGCCTCCCAGAATCTTATCTTGGGAGCAAAAGCCCATGCCGCAATCCACGGTAAATTTTCTCCAGACATTGAAGATGTCCAGGCCGTGGCTATGGGTATTCTTCGTCATCGAATTATTAAGAACTACAAGGCTGAGGCTGAAGGTATTACGGAGGAAGATATTGTGAATAGATTGTTTTGATTCGCAAATACCATAAAGCACAGCGATAAGGGACTTTTTCACATTATTTATAAAAGCTTGGCACCGTAATTATCAAATTATCAAAATCGGAGTAATCCTGGTATAAAAATTTTATTTGCCCCACGGATTTTCTTATTTTCGCTAAATTACTTTAACCATAAATACTCTATATAATGGCATTTGACATTGAGATGATTAAAAGTGTTTACGCGAAGATGGCTAGCCGAGTTGACAAGGCTCGGGAGATAGTCGGTAAACCGCTTACCCTGTCTGAGAAAATTTTATATTCCCACTTGTGGGATGGCACTCCTGCAAAGGCCTTTGTTCGCGGTAAGGATTATGTTGATTTTGCACCAGATCGTATTGCATGTCAAGATGCAACGGCCCAAATGGCATTATTACAGTTTATGCAGGCCGGTAAAGCAAAAGTGGCGGTACCGACAACGGTACACTGTGATCATTTAATACAAGCAAAAAGTGGAGCTGTTGCTGATTTAAAGGTGGCAAATTCAACAAGTGCCGAAGTATTTGATTTTTTGGAATCTGTTTCGAATAAATATGGAATTGGTTTTTGGAAACCAGGTGCAGGAATAATTCACCAGGTAGTTTTGGAAAATTATGCTTTCCCAGGGGGGATGATGATCGGTACTGATTCACATACAGTTAATGCTGGCGGACTTGGAATGGTAGCTATCGGAGTTGGTGGCGCAGATGCTGTTGATGTTATGGCCGGTATGGCTTGGGAATTGAAGTTCCCTAAATTGATTGGGGTCAAATTAACGGGAAATATTTCGGGATGGACTTCCGCCAAGGATGTTATCTTAAAGGTAGCAGGAATTCTCACTGTAAAAGGAGGTACCGGTGCAATAGTTGAATATTTCGGTGAAGGTGCTAAAAATCTTTCCTGTACAGGAAAAGGAACCATTTGTAATATGGGTGCTGAAATCGGCGCTACTACTTCAACCTTCGGTTATGACGCGTCAATGGAACGTTACCTAAGGGCAACTGATAGAAACGATATCGCTGATGCAGCAAATAAAGTAAAAGAACATTTGACTGCTGATGCTGAAGTATATGAGAATCCAGAACTGTATTTTGACCAGTTGATCGAAATAAATTTAGATGAACTTAGACCTCATTTAAATGGTCCGTTCACTCCGGATTTGGCAACACCAGTGGGTGAATTAGGCCCAAAGGCTAAAGCAAACGGATGGCCTATTCAAGTTGATTGGGGCCTAATAGGTTCTTGTACCAATTCTTCTTATGAGGATTTGACCCGTGCAGCTTCAATAGCGAAGCAGGCTGTTGACAAAGGAATAAAACCAAAGTCCGATTTTGGGATAAATCCCGGTTCGGAGCAGATTCGCTATACCGCAGAGCGGGATGGTCTTCTTCAGGTTTTTGAAAATGTCGGTGCAACGATATTCACGAATGCCTGTGGACCTTGTATTGGGCAGTGGGATAGAAGTGATCTTAAAGGTGATGAGAAAAATACCATTGTACATTCTTTCAACCGAAACTTCTCTAAAAGAGCCGATGGTAATCCTAATACCCATGCATTCGTAGGTTCGCCGGAAATGGTCGCAGCAATTGCAATTTCAGGAAGGTTGGATTTTGACCCAATGAACGATACCTTGATCAATGAAGCTGGAGAGGAAGTTAGATTGGATGAACCAATGGGCATAGAACTACCACCACAAGGGTTTGCGGTTGAGGATGCAGGTTTTTTGGAACCAGATGAAGATGGCTCTGGTGTTGAAGTCAAAGTGAGCACAACTTCTGAACGTTTGCAGTTATTAGAGCCTTTTGAACCAATTAAGCCAGCACAATTACAAGGGGTTAAATTATTGATTAAAGCCTTTGGTAAATGTACTACCGACCATATTTCAATGGCTGGTCCTTGGTTGCGTTTCCGTGGACATTTAGATAATATCGCCAATAATACTTTGATTGGGGCGGTTAATGCCTTTAATAAGAAGACCAATTTTGTTAAGAATCAATTGACAGGCGAATATGGGGGAGTACCAGACACCCAGAGGGCATATAAAGCTGCAGGTATAAAATCCATTGTTATAGGAGATCATAATTATGGAGAAGGGTCCTCAAGGGAGCATGCAGCCATGCAGCCAAGACATTTAGGTGTTGCCGCTGTATTGGTTAAGTCATTTGCCCGAATTCATGAGACTAATCTTAAAAAACAGGGGATGCTAGGCCTTACTTTTGCGAATGAGAACGATTACGACTTGATACAAGAGGATGATACTTTCAACTTTGTCGATATTGCTGATTTTACGCCAGGAAAACCTTTGACATTGGAAGTTGTTCATTCCGATGGTAGCATCGATACAATCATAGCGAACCATACGTATAATGAATCGCAAATAGGTTGGTTTAATGAAGGTTCTGCCTTAAATGTTATTAAAAGGGAAAATGCAGCATAAGGCATAATTGCCTAGTTTGGTACGATTGTGTTGTATGTTAAAACAATAAATATTAATTGAAAAAACTCCCGGGTTTCATTGGGAGTTTTTTAGTTTTGGGTAAATCCCCTTCCAATGAAAATAACAAAAAAAACAGCCCTTAATGTTTTGCTCTTCGCATTTGTTCTGTCATTCTTTGTGACACCTCTAGGTCATATGGGCAAGGTTTTTTTAAATCGTCTTTTTGCAGCCACTCCTGAAATTGTTGAGGAATCCTCAAGAAAGCAGTTGCAGTCGTACAATTGGAGACTGAAAGATGCAAATTGGAATTTCTT
>JBATIW010000112.1:0-2431 GCA_049668005.1 Maribacter sp. | reverse complement strand
TTTTTTATCACTCCGTCAAAAGATACCTTGCCCACGCGAAAGGTATCGTCGAGTTGAGCGGTTATTTCAATTAGTTTTCCTGGAATGGATAGGCACATTTACGATTGGATATTATTATGGTTCTCATGATTTAATGTTGTCCTTTAGCCATTGGTACCACGCTTCGAGTCCTTCTCCCTTGGTTGCGGAAATTTCAAAAAATTCAAGTTTGGGATTAATCTTGAGTGCGTTTTGTTTAAGCTGCTCCAAATCAATATCCAAATAAGGCAACAAATCGATTTTATTGATGATACAAATGTCCGAAGTGTGAAACATATCAGGGTATTTTAGGGGTTTGTCAACACCCTCAGTTGTACTTATTATCACCACCCGATGGGTTTCTCCCAGATTGAACATCGACGGGCAAACCAAATTCCCAACATTTTCGATCATCAATACGGAGTTATCCCTGGGTTCCAATTTTTTGACGGCTTCGTAGACCATATCACTTTCTAAATGGCATCCCTTGCCCGTATTTATCTGTATCACTGGAATTTCGATGGCCGCAATGCGATTAGCATCATTCATAGTCTGTTGATCACCTTCTATGACATAAAACGGTATCTCATCTTTCAAATCGCGCAAGGTACGTTCCAGTAAGGCGGTCTTTCCCGAACCGGGTGAACTTACCAGGTTTAAGGCAAAAATATTTTTTGCGTCAAAGTAGCCCCGATTTCGTGCGGCCATGATTTCATTGTGCTGCAAAATATCCTGCTCAATCTCTAAAACAGTTTTGTGATGATGGTCATGATCGTGGGTATGACCCTGTTCGTGATTATGATGATGATGGTGGTCATGATCGTGTGTATGCCCATGTTCGTGATCATGCACATGATGGTGGTGTTCTTTTTTTTCCAAGGGGCTTAAAATTCGCACACCGTTCTCTTCACTTCCGCATCCGCATGTACCGCACATAACCTTTGTGTTTTAAATTACTAAATTTAGTATTTTTTCATTAAAAAAATCCAGCGCATTGGATAGGTTTACTTTTGACTTATCCGAAAGACCAATTTTTAATTGAAAACTTAAGCCCGAAATTCCTAAAATATACGATCTGGGCAGTTTGTTGTAGATATTTTTTGTCAAGTACAAAACAGTTTCTGGATCCAATTCATGGGTGCTAAAACTATGGGTTGCTTTGGGATGGCATTCACCCCATACGAACCCCTTTTCAAATTGTTCTTTATGGGCATCAACAAAGTACACTTCATGATAATGTGAAATTAACTCGGCATCTTCTACTTGCAGTTGATATTTGTATTCAAAGTCAAAATTTTCAGGTAAATTTTCTTTTATTTTATCAATAAAAGCCCAACCTAAACCATCATCGGTTCGTCCGCAATTGCCTATGCCAATTATCAATATCTTACTGCCGTAATCTTTCATCCAATATATTTCCGTATTGATCAAATATAGTTAGTTCTAAGGGCATTTGTCCCATTGCATGTGTTGCACAGCTTAGACATGGGTCATAGGCCCTTATGGCAACTTCTATTTGATTCATCATAGCTTCGGTTATTTTCGGCTTACCGCTTATTTCATTTTGGGCCACCCACCTAACAGCTTGGTTCATTGCTTCATTATTATGTGTAGTGGACACAATGAGATTACATCGCGTAATGCGATCCTTATCATCTACTTCATAATGGTGAATCAATGTACCTCGTGGTGCTTCTATAATTCCGATGCCTTCGTTTCTTCGCTTACCTTTTCGTACTAGATCATTGCTTAAAATATCATCGTCTTCTAGAAGGTTTTTCATCATTTCTGCAGCGTACAGGATCTCTATCAATCTTGCCCAATGCGTATACATCGTCATATTATTGATCTTACCATTGGTAGCGGCCTTAAATTGTTTACGTTCTTGCTCCGCCAATGGTGTTTCTATTCCATCACATATGTTAATTCGCGCAAGTGGTCCCACCCTGTTCCATCCATTTTCCCTTCCTATATGCCTGAGGTATGGGAATTTTAAATACGACCACTTTTCAACACCTTCATAAAAGTGTTTATTATAATCGACGTCTGGGACGTCATCCAAGGTAATATTTCCATCTGCATCAGTGGCTCTTAGATTGCCATCATATAGTTCTAAAAATCCATTTTCTTTATTTACCAAGCCTAAATGCCCGGATGGATACTTAGCAAAAGTGTCTAAAAAGACCTTATTTTTTTGATGGTATTCTTTAATAAAATCAATAATCTCTAAAGACCAATCGATCATGGTATCAATCGATGGGAGGTCTTTACCGTCCAGAAAATAACTGCGCTCCTTCACCGTAATTTTCTTGTGTACCCCACCGGGTGTCGTTGAAATACCATGAATGCGTTTTCCCGCCACCAATTTTATAATCTCCTGCCCAAATTTACGCATCAAAATCCCCTTTTTGGC
>JBATIW010000111.1:0-1822 GCA_049668005.1 Maribacter sp. | reverse complement strand
TTAAAATTTTTGTAGGTAGTATTGATATCTTCCACAACGTTTACCAAACTTTTTAGTTCTTCTATAATTTCTAGTCGAATTGCTAAATTCTCCTTTAAACTATTCTCAAGATTTTTATAATACTGATTGCGTTTTTCTCGATACTCTGAATATACTTCGTTGAATTGTCTTTTAGTGACCGAGTTGTATCTAAAATCTATCTCATTGCCACCTTTGCTGACGAAATCCTCTTTTTTGTGTTCTATGAACTCCTGAAATTTGAGATCAAATTCATGCTTTATACCATCAACATGTTTTTTGATTGCTTGGATTTTTTCATTTTTAACCAATTTTTGAAGTTCACCCACCAAATTCTCAATAGACATGGCATGGTAATCCAAAATGGGAATATGGTGTCTGCGATGATTGTCTTTGTCCTCAGCATCCTCAGCATTCGTTTCTTCGATCTCATTTAAGACAGTTTCTTTTGCCTCATCCGAAACATTTTCAGGCTTAGATTCAGATATTTCTTTTATAGGTTCTACAACTTCAGTTTCAGAAGTGTTTTCTGATTTAACATCCTCAGTAACGATTTCAGTGCTTTTCTCCGATTGTTCATCTGTGCTTTCGGTAGTATCTGAATTATTCTTCCCATCTACAGTTTCCTGCAGTTCTTGATCTTTCTCTTCTTGCATCGTTATTCGTAATTGGTTATGCGTAAGATTGCTAATGTAAGATACTAACAACATAAGGAATTCCAAAGGTATTGGAAGTTCTTTTTTTACGTGAATATTATGAATTCCATATTTTCCAAGCCTTTTCCGCTTGTAACTCAAGCATCCTAAGTCCGTTACAGATTGATGCTCCACGTTTCTCGCCCTCCAATAGAAAAGCAGTTTTTTCAGGATTGTAAATCAAATCAAAGAGCAAATGTTCTTTGGAGATATATTGATATGGAATAGCTGGTTTATCTTCAATATTCGGGAAAGTACCTTGAGGGGTACAATTGACTATAAGGGTGTATTTCTTTAATACTTCCAAGTTTAAATCGCCGTAACCCAATTGATTCTTTTCTGGATTCCTAGACACATATTTGTACTTAATTTCTAATTCACCGAATACAAAAGCCACTGCTTTTGAAGCCCCACCAGTTCCTAGTATCAAGGCTTTCTTATGATGTTTTTTTAAAAAAGGTTGTATTGATTTTTTAAAACCATAAATATCGGTATTAAAGCCTTTAAGGCCTTTTTTTGTGAACTTGATCGTGTTCACGGCACCAATTTTTTTCGCTTTTCGGCTTAGCTTATCCAAATAAGGCATTACGACTTCTTTGTACGGAATAGTGATATTCAATCCCTTGAGGTTTTTGTTCAACCGGATGAGCTCTTGAAAGTCCTCAATTGACACCAAATCAAAGTTTTCATAGGAATGGTGATCCAACCCTGATTCCTTGAATTTTTGGGTAAAATATTCTTTGGAAAAAGAGTAGGAAATATTTTTCCCAACCAACCCGAATCTATTTTTTTCTGTATTCCCCATACCACTCCAATCCTAATAAAATAAATATCCCCAAGATTATGAAGAAAATGGCCCACCAGGTTTCAGAGTTGCCAAAATCGGGAAAATACCGTTCATAATTCAGGATTATTTCTTTTCCATTTGAATCTAAATATACCTGTCCTGTTTCATCCGTTTTGAAAATTGTACGTTTCCAAGGCCAAACAACGCCTAAGGAGCCAGTAATGAAGCCAATTATTACCGCCGTGGTCGTATGTTTGAAATGCTTTAATACATACGTCAGTATATGTGATAGGCTAACCAAACCAGTTGCTGAACCCAATGT
>JBATIW010000110.1:0-1666 GCA_049668005.1 Maribacter sp. | reverse complement strand
ATACCAGGTTTTTTTATTGCGTAGGTAGTTTCCAGCCGTTATGATAAGTTGCCTTTAAAAATTCATTGGCTGCTTCTTGTTTAAACGCTCCCTTGGTTTCATCCCAATAAATTCGGTCACCCGATTTATAGGCAACATTACCCATATGAGAAACTAAAGCCGCATCGTAACCAACTCCGATCGGTGCATTTAAGTTTGAGGCATCCCTACTTTTAACTGCCTCAATAAAATTTATAGTGTGAAGATCCAATCCGTTATCTTTATTTTGTTGAATGGGTATGACGTCCATTCTTTTTCCGGGCTCTTTTCCCCAACCTTTGAATTCGTTTTCAGGAATAACTTCCCATCCACCCCGGTCTAAGACCAAGGTGCCATTGTTGCCGATGAAAGCAATTCCGTGATTACGACCATAATTACCCCCATCAATACCAGTGGCATGTTCCCAGAGTATGGAGAATCCATCATATTCAAAAACAGTCTGCAAGGTATCAGGGGTCTCAGAAGCATCATCAGGATAAGCGAATTTCCCACCTAAGGCCATAACTGATTTTGGAGTGCCTGCTTTCATTCCATACAAAGCATAATCAATTAAATGAACCCCCCAATCGGTCATCAATCCGCCAGCATAATCCCAAAACCATCTAAAACTAAAATGGAATCTATTTTTATTAAAATCCCTTTTTGGAGCTGGACCCAACCACATATCATAATCTACACCAGGAGGTACCGGAGCATTTGGAAGTATGGGTACGGGTTGCATCCAACCTTGGTATGCCCAAGCCTTTGCCAAACGTATTTCACCCAATTTACCTGAGTGTACAAAATTAATAGCATCAACAAAATGAGGCTGACTTCTTTGCCATTGCCCTATTTGCACCATGCGGTCACTTGTTCCCACAAAATCCTTCATAATATTGGCCTCCTGAATTGAATTTGCAATAGGTTTTTCGCAATAAACATCTTTTCCTGCTTGCAAGGCATCAGTCAACTGCAGACAATGCCAATGATCAGGGGTGCCAATTATGACAACATCAATATCCTTGTTTTCCAACAATTCCCTATAATCCGTATACCATTTTGGTTTCTTGATTCCCGCTTTCTCTAAATCAGCGGTCCTAGCCCTCAAAACACTTTCATCAACATCACACAAAGCGATTACACTAATCTCGCTAATTTTTAGCATTGATGTAAGATCTGTAAAACCCATTCCTTTACAACCAACTAGTCCTACATTGATTCTGTCATTTGGCCCTACTCTTTTTCGCAGTGTCGCTAACAGTTCCATGGGAAATAAAACCATAGCTCCCGATCCCGCTAAAGCGAGTGAACCCTTCCTAATAAAATTTCTTCTTGAATGATACATGTCCTTGGATTTTAAAGCTTTAATATAACGAAATTCACTCAAATTCAGGCACAAAAAAGCCGATGAATACATCGGCTTTTTAATTTCATTCTAAGGGATACAATTTATTTTGTAACCGGAGTATTTAGTTTTTTACTCATCTCCATTGATATGGCAGAACGGTCAAACTTCAACTTTCCAGCCATTGTTTCAATAACACATGAGGAATCTTTGTCATTTAAGTCAATAACTTTACCATGAAGTCCGCTTTTGGTAATAATGCGATCACCTTTCTTTAATTCTGCCGAGAATTTTTTCTCATCC
>JBATIW010000109.1:0-3664 GCA_049668005.1 Maribacter sp. | reverse complement strand
GAAAGGTATAATTCCCTTTCGCGCTCATTTCGTTTACATGCTCCAACTCATCCACAAAGAGAAATGGTGCTTGGTAAGGCAATTGGTTTAAGATCAATTTTGTGTCCATTCTTTCTTAAATTGAATCAAATTAGACTTTCCCCGCCATCAACTTTGATGACTGTTCCCGTTATCCATTTAGCCTCATCCATAGTAAGTAGATACACGGCATTGGCAACGTCCTCTGGGGTGGTGAGCCTATTGTTGGGGTTGCGCTCGAGCGCATCTGATTTTTTTTCTTGAAATCCTGGAATCATCTCCAAGGATTTGGTAATGGTAATACCAGCCTGTATACAATTTGCCTTTATTCCAATAGGCGCAAATTCAACGGCGATACTTCGTGTAAGTGCTTCCAATGCGACTTTAGCCACAGAAACCGCAGCGTAATTGGGTACTACTCTTTTGCTGCCTTCACTAGTGAAGGATATGATACGCACATCCTCCGCAAACAATTTGGCGCTGACCAGTGCCCTTGTCCAATCATAGAGGCTAAGAGCCATAGCTTCAAAAGTTATCTTTAAGTCTTGGTCAGTTAATGTCTCCTGTTTGTTGGAAAATATGGGCTTTAAACTTCCCTTCGCTATACTATGCACTAAAACCTTGATTTTATGGCCTTCAGGTAAGGACGTTTTAATTTCATGGATCAACCCCATGCGCTTATCACGGTTCAAGGCATCGGCATTGAAGGCCTTTAATAGCACTCCGTGGGACTTAATTTCATCAAAATCCCTATTTATCCTTTCTAAATCTGCCCTTCTATCCCTATGGACGATTATCAAATGAAACCCATGTTTAGCCAGTTTCTTGGCCGTTGCCAATCCCAAGCCACTGCTCCCACCTAAAATAAGCACCCAATTTTTTTTCATTTTTCAATCCTTTAACATACGATCTTCTAACACACTTTACCACTCCAACAACACACGTTGTGCGGAAAATCCAGGTCCAAAACTCAAAATCAAGCCTTGATCGCCTTGGGGAATATCCTTATCTAAAAAACGTTCCAAGACATAGAGTACGGTTGCACTGCTCATATTTCCATAAAGTCTTAATACGGCTCTTGTATCATCAATATTCTTACCCAATTTACCAAATAGTTCTTCCACAGTCTGGACTATTTTTTTACCTCCCGGGTGAAAAATCAAATGATCGACATTGGAAATAGTACTTCCATGGCTTTCCAAAAAAGGATATACTATATCTGGAAAATACCTGGCGATAGTTTCAGGAACAGCGGGATCTAAAATCATTTTTAGCCCGTGATTCGTCAGTTCAAAACCCATAAGATGCGTAGCATCCTTAAAATGGTACATTTCTTCACCAATGATTCGGGGTCCTAGCGCATCTTCCTCAGATGAAAGGAGTACACAGGCAGCGCCATCTCCGAAAATAGCCGCACTGACCATGTTGGCCATGGAAAAATCATTTAATTGAAAAGTAGCCGTTGGGCTCTCGACAGCTACCAATGCTATTCTTTTATTAGGATTGGATTTTAGAAAATTATGGGCATAAATCAAACCTGAAACTCCGGCGGCACAGCCCATTTCTGTCACCGGCAAGCGAACAATGTCCTGTCGTAAATTAAGGGCATTGATTAAATAGGCATCCAAGGAGGGAATCATGATCCCTGTACAGCTTACCGTGATGATATAATCCAATGAGTCTGCCTCCCAGCTCACTTTTTTCAATGCTTTTTGTAACACAGAAATTCCTAATTTCTTGGTTTCCCGTACATAAATAGCGTTCTTTTCCTCCAAGGAAGTAGCTAAGAACACTTCTTCAATTGGCATTATTCCATACCGCATATCTACGGCAGCGCCCTCAAATATTTTTACAACTTTACGTCGAAATCGCTCTTCCTGTCCCTGAAGCCATAATTCCACATAAGGCAAAATATCCTTTGTTTCCCGGCAGTGCTTGGGAAGCTCTTTGGTAACGGCAACAATTCTAGTGTCATTCATATGAATTCATTTGTTGCCGTTTCCTCATGATCCAAACGTACCTGAAAGCCCATTTCCAATCAATTTCATGATATACGTTGGTCAATGACTTGGTCAGGGTGAGTAATTCGGATTTTAAAAAACCTCTTCTGATGGATGTAAGTCCATCTTTCTTGGCAACTTTTGTTTTTATAAAAATAAGGCTAAATCCTTTAAACAGATAAAAGGCAATTGCACTTCGCTGTAGGTCATTGATTACCACCCCAATGGAGGCCAGCCGAGTAAACTGTTGCGCGAATTTGAGTATTTCATGGTTTTTGAAATGATGCATGGTCAAAGTAGTAATTACGATATCACAGTTAAAATCAGAAAAATCAGCACTTAAGATATCTTTTTCATGATACACTATTTCAGGAAAATCGATGGAGGCCTTCTTGGCGATTGTCAATGCGTCTCTATTCAAATCAATACCCATCAAATTCAAGCTTATATCTCGTTTTCTAGCTGCCATGGCAAGCTCACGCAACATGTGTCCGTCGGCACAGCCCATGTCCAAAATGGTATATGAATCTTTTGGATGCTCCTGAATAAGACCAATCACAGCATTTACGGTTATGGAGTTGCCACCAAGAATACGATTTACCAGATTGATGTCCTCTAAAACACCTTGCAACTCATGGGCGTCTCCTTGCCAGTCATCCAAAATTTCTTTCTGGTCACTTCTTACCTTTAAATCAATCATTAAACAATGGGTTTCCCATGGGTTTTGGAAATAATGAATTTTAATAGTCCTTTTAAGGCTCCAGCCGTTCGGATGCCTATGGCAATATACTTCTTATTAAGCAGTAGGTATTGTAATCTTCTGCCATACCACAATCTTTTTTTAAAAGTACGATTCCAAACCTGACTATAATCTTTTTCCATTTGCGCCCTTTCATATGTGGTTTCCTTTAAAAATTGATGTATGGGTTCTGAAACCAATTTGGCGCTGTGAATTGCCATCGCCATACCGTTGCCACATAAAGGATGTATGAGTCCTGCAGTATCCCCGCACATTAAAATATGGTTGACAATAGGTTCTTTCTTTTGAAAAGAAAATTGGGCAATGGACAGCGGATTATCAAATATGGGATCGGCTTCGTCTAAAAAAGCCTTCAAATACTTGTTTTTGGAAACTACCTTTTGATTGAATTCCTTAATATCACCATATTTCTTAAAGCTTTTGTAACTGGTCAAATAACAAAAATTCACAGTGCCTTCCTCAGTTTTTGAAAGTCCACCATATCCCCCTTCAAAATTATGCAATGCCACTAGGTTTTGAGGAAATGCTGAATGCCTATAATGGCCCTTGACGGCAAGCCAAGTGTTTTTTTCATAACTGAAATCCCGTTGCAAGGACTTATCCAAGGCAGAACGTTTGCCATAAGCCCCAATGACCACTTTGGCGGAATAGGAATCAACTTCAGTGCGAACGATGAATTGGTCATGTTCATAGGTAACTCCAGTTACTTTTGAAAAAAAGAATTTCACATCCTGTTGTTTCGCCTTTTCGTACAACAGATTATCAAGGGCATAGCGGCTCATCCCCATACCGCCTAAAGGCAGCTTGGTGGCCGTCTTATATCCATTAAGTGCACTTATTTCAAAATCAGTAATTGCGACGGCTCCTGCCCCCAATAAATCTATTC
>JBATIW010000108.1:0-9710 GCA_049668005.1 Maribacter sp. | reverse complement strand
GTCATCGGTTGATCAAAGAGATATTCAAGGTTGGATAGTTTATCCACCGGAGTATGATGCAACAAAGAAGTATCCTTTTATGATTGAAAACCATGTAGGCCCAATTTTGAATTATGGAGATCGGTTTTCCGTTGAGATGCAATTGTATGCCGCTTCGGGTTATATCGTTTTCTATCCCAATGCACGAGGAAGTACAAGTTACGGGGAAGAATTTGGAAATTTACTCTTTAATAATTACCCCGGTGATGATTACCATGATGTTATGGATGGTGTTGACCATTGTATTGCAAAAGGGATAGCCCATGAAGATCAATTATTCGTTACTGGTGGAAGTGCGGGCGGAATTATGACGGCATGGATCATAGGAAAAAACAATAGATTTGAAGCTGCCGTAGTTGCTAAACCAGTGATGAATTGGATTAGTAAAACCCTTGTGGCCGATAATTATTTTGGCTATGCCAATTCGCGCTATCCAGGTCAACCCTGGGAGAATTTTGATGGGTATTGGAAATTTTCCCCACTTTCACTCGTTGGTAATATAGAGACACCGACAATGGTAATGGTAGGTATGAATGATCTAAGAACCCCACCAAGTGAGGCAAAACAGTTGTATCATGCCCTTAAATTGAGAAAAAAGGAAACTGTTTTTGTTGAAATCCCGGGGGCGAGCCATGGGATAGCCAATAAACCAAGTAATTTAATTGCCAAAATCGCACATACCTTAGCTTGGTTTGACAAATACAGGGATACTGAAAACAAATAGAGAGTTGAAAAAAAGAAATCGCTTTTGGAATGTGATACTTGTTGTCACTGTCTTAGTTTGCCTTTTGGCTTTTGTGCTCCATTATAAAAACTGGACAAAAGTCGAATCCGATGAATTGAAAATACTATCAGGGTTTTATTATAAGAAGTTAAGATATTCAGAACTGGACAGTGTTGTCATGGTTGGTAAGATTCCACCTATGGAAAGGCTAAACGGGTTTTCTGCGCTTGAAAAAGAAAAGGGCCTATTCCGGGAATTCAAAGATTCACTTACAACTAAAAAAGTCCATGTGTACGCTGATAATCTATCCAATCAAAAAATCAAAGTGGTATATAATGATTCTTCCAAACTATACATTAATTTTTCAGATAGTTTAAAGACCCAGGAATTATTCACTCTTTTAAAGGATAAATTAATGGTTCCCGATTAGATTAAATATTTGTGAATATATAAACCCGATGGAGAAAATACCCATCGGGTTTTCTATGGGATAACAATAAGAATCCATTATCGTATTGTGTTAAAAACTGATTAAATAGAAATAATAAATCAAATAATTCGTTAAAAAACAAGATGTAATGCATCAATACAATTGGAAATATGCATTTACATCAAACCATATCTATACCAAAACCTACCACGGCATGAAAAAACGTATACTGATATTCATTCTTGGATTTAGTTGTATGTACCCAAATTTACAAGCGCAGCAAAGTGTTGATATTGACGGTAGATTGCAACCAATATTAACCGAATTCTTTGATCAGTGTAAGGTGTATAACATAGACTATCATTCAAAACTGTTCCAACTTAATAATATTGATATCGTAAGCCATTTACCTTTAGAGGAAAACAATACGGTTTTGGGTATGGTATCTAGAGATGATAGCGGAAACATTGATAATATCTTTATTAACTGGGCGGCATTATTGGATAATGAGATTCTCAAAGTAGTTGCCTTTCATGAGTTTGCCCATCATTTTTTGGATTATAAGCATTCGTGTACTGATTGCGAGGAAATAATGGCAGAAACCAATGTAAGCTATTTTGATATCGCACGGGACTGGGACAAACAGGTTGAACTACTTTTTACCACTTCCCCTGTTTATTTGGCCAATCAAAAAGAACATGCAATGGCAACAACCGGTTCATTTTAAACCCAATGTAGTTATTGATGTAACAATAAAAAGGATATGACAACTTCAACTTAATACGTACTATTTAAATTTAATCGTTAGTTGTAATTATAATTACCCCATTGGCTCCTCTTGATCCATATTCAGAGGCTTCAGCACCAGCTAAAACCTTAACTTCCTTTACATTAAAGTTATCCACCAATTGGTTTACCGATCTAAAAGAACTGCCAACAACATAAGAATTAAGTACATATAGCGGTTCTGGATTACCTGCGGAAAATGAATTTGATGCTTTGTTTAATATAGGTACACCACCTCTTATAACGATACCTGGCTTTCTCCTGATTCGATCTAAAAGGGAGACATTCCCCCTGTTTTTTTCATTTAATTCTTTTTTAAGGTCAGTATTTGTGCCGCTTGCGGTTTTGGAAGAATTGCAACTAGATACCATAAATGCAGCGAAGAAGAACGTAAAAAACAATAGTTTTTTCATAGGATTTGATTTATATGCCTAAGATAGGTTTTTTTATCTTTTGTGAATTTGTATTTGCTGAAAGAGGGATAATCATATCTTAAATTAATTTATATATTGTCGTCTAAAATTGGATTATGGTTCTTATAGCTCAAGCTATTGGTGCATTGTTGGGATTACTCGCAGTGGTTATTGGTGCATTTGGCGCACATGCTTTAAAAAAATCATTGACCGAAGAACAGCTCAAAAGTTTTGAAACCGGGGTTAAGTATCAAATGTACCATGCAATTTTATTGTTGGTCCTGAGCTTTAACCTAAACCTGGATACTTCCTTGGAAAAGTACATGGTCTATTGTTTTATCTTTGGTATTTTGTTGTTTTCCTTTAGTATCTACGCTCTTGTTATTGGAAAATCAAAAGGGAAGAACATGAAATTCTTAGGTCCCGTAACTCCTTTGGGGGGTCTACTTTTAGTGATGGGTTGGGGACTATTACTTTACTCTTTTATAGGCAATTTTATTTAATAGTCTATTTCGCAATTTCCTCTTCTGAAGTAAACTCCCTAATGGCTTGATTAGGTTCAATGATGGTATATCCTTTCCAAAATTCCGGATTATATCTGGGCATATAGGTTGGCAAAACTGTATTGTTCTCAACAAAGGCCTCGTAAGCTGTTTTGGATAATGGTTCAGTGTCAAAAACTATAATTTCATGTTTATTTACGCCTACCGTAGCCATATCCAGCTTTACTGAGAGTTCATTTTGCTTATTTTTACCTTTGACGTGTTTGTTTTTTTCAATAATCTTTAGGGGTCTTCGTATCCCTACCCGGGTACCATCTTCCTGCTCAAGGTAACGAAGGTCATATTTATTATTCGTAGACTTGTTGAAGATCATTTTTCCCTTGCCCAGAAATTGGCTCATAGAGATGCCAAGCAAGTTGAATTTCTTTAAAGGCTTAACATTTTCGTAATCTAGGCGAATAATAGCGAAATCATCTGAATTTATAAAGAGTCTGCCTTTGTAATCAGCAGAACCTTTAGGCTCAAAATCAAGTATATAAACAGCATCCTCGCCCATATAGGTAAAATTGGTTATGCTGAAATTGTATTTCCTTGATTTGTTAATGAAATTAAGATGGGTGTCCTCCATAAAAAACAAGCCTTCCATCATTCCCGCAATTGCACGTTTTCTATATTTGGCAAAATTGGTCTTACGTTCTTCCTCTTGCTTTTTCTTTTCTTCCAACTTGTTTTTTAAGGCTATTGCATCCGTTGAATCCACTTCAGTTTCAAAGATTTCATCAAAATCCTCACCATCTATTTTAGTGCCGAATAATCCCGATTTAATCTTGAAGTATGAATCACGTTTAATATTCGAATTAATAATTTCATTGAATTTTTCTTCAAGCTTGGTATAATCGAGTTCTTTGCTTTTATCATAGAGTTCAGAGGCCTTGATAAGTTCCATTTTCTGGCTGTCGTCCTCATTATTTACATAGAGGTCACACAGTATTTCTGTATAGTATCTTGATTTTTTCGGTAAGGTTCGTAATACGCTATCCAGGAATTTTTTGTTCAATTCCTTGATTGTGGATTTTAAGAAAGTGTAGTCTGTTTTACTAAAGTCCTGAAAATAAGAGTCCCTTAAGAATATTCTTTTCTTGTTAAGTCCTGTATTATAATTAGCCTCTAGATTATCTTTGACCAAGGCAATGATCTCTTCAGCAGTGTAATTCCTGTTCGTAACAATAACGGGATCCAGCTCAATAGCCTTCGGACTTAAATATATAATATTTTCTGAAAATTCATTCAGCGGTTTGCCAATTGATGCGTAGCCAATGCAAGAGATAAAAAGTGAATCGGTTTCTGAAATGGTTTGGTCCAATAAAAAACTGAAACGCCCTTCTTCATTTGTTATTACCCCTTTTTTCTTCAGCTGAACAGTAACATATGGAATGGGTTTTTGTGTTACTGAGTCAACGATTTTAGAATTCAAGGTCTGCCCTTGGACAAAAGAAAATAGCGCCGAGATCAGAGAGGCAATAAGCCAGGGTATAATTTTATCCATTCTTGACCAAGTTGTTTATTTGTGAACAAACTAAAGCATAGTAAAACATTGAATCATCATATTTTTAATTTCTTTATGACAGATTTATCTTTTTTTTAAGAGCAATCGAAGAAATAGAATGAAATAGGTTGACGATTCTAATAGGGATTTGTTACCTAAGGTCTACATAAAATTCAACAATTATGAAAAGAAGGTCAGTGGCACCCACAATCTTTCTGACCACAAGCCTTGGCATTGTTTTTTTTGGATAAACGGAGCGATTTAGGCAAAAAGAATTTTCTGATAATGAAACCTAAAGCTAGGGCCAAAGTAATATAAACCAGTATTTGCTGAAATAATTCCATTTTATTTTAGAATTTGATATGCAATCAACGCTACAATATAAGCAAAAAGACTCATAATTACCAGTTGGGCGATTGGCCATTTCCAACTATTGGTTTCCCGTTTAACAATGGCCAGGGTGCTCATACATTGCATGGCGAAGGCGTAAAAAAGCAACAATGAAATCCCCGATGCCAAGTTAAATAGGGGTTCCTTGGTTTTTGGATTGACTTCGGCCGCCATTCTATGGGAAATAGTATCTTCCTCATCACTACCTACACTATAAATTGTGGCCAAAGTGCCTACAAAAACTTCACGGGCAGCAAAAGAGGCAATTACGGCAATACCGATTTTCCAATCATATCCCAAGGGTTTTACAATTGGTTCAATGGCTTTGCCCATATATCCCATATAGGAATTCTCTAATTTAAAACTTGCTATTTCCTGATTTTTTGCACTTTCCAATAGCTTGGTTTTTTTAATTTCAAGCGAATCTGAAATTGCAGCAGCATTTAAATTATATATCTTCTTGTCAACACTATCCTTCAATCCTTCGTTAAAATTGGATAACTCCGTTTCTATGTTCGATTTATTGAAAGCAGTAATGCCTTCAGTGGCAATCCGATTCTCCACGATTGATTCTGCGTTGACAAAGTTATCTGAAATGCCATTGGACCCTAAAAACCAGAGAATGATGGAAATTGCTAAAATTATTTTACCAGCACCGAAAACAAAACTTTTTGTTTTTTCCCAAACCGTGTAGGCCACATTTTTAAATAAAGGCAGTTTATAACTTGGCATTTCAATCACAAAAAAGGTCCGGCTTTGAATCTTTAAAATTTTATTCAATGCCATTGCTGCTAGTATGGCAGCCAAAAAGCCTATTAAATAAAGGAACATAAGTGTTAAGGCTTGGTAGCTTAAGCCTAAAAAGCGACCTTCTGGAATAACAAGTGCAATGATGATAAGGTAAATGGGCAAGCGTGCGGAACAGGTAGTAAAAGGAGTGACCAATATGGTAATTAAACGTTCTTTCCAATTTTCTATCGTCCGAGTTGCCATTATTGCCGGTATGGCACATGCAGTTCCTGAAATTAAGGGAACCACACTTTTACCACTTAACCCAAAAGGTCTCATGATGCGATCCATTAAAAAGACCACACGGCTCATATATCCCGATTCTTCCAATAATGAAATGAACAAAAACAAAAATGCAATTTGTGGTATGAATATTACGATTCCTCCAATTCCTGCCAAAACGCCTTCAGCGATTAAATCTGTAAATGTTCCAGGAGGTAGCGTATTCTTGATCCAGCCACTAGCTGAAGCAAAGAAGGTTTCGATAATATCCTGTGGATAGCTACTCCAGTCATATATCGCTTGGAAAATCGTAAGCAGAATAAGGAAAAATATGAGATAACCAAAGACCTTATGGGTCAGAATCTTATCCAAGGTGGCTTTTATACCTTTTGCGGCATTTGCGTCAACCATGTAAGTTTCCTTTAAAATGGAATTGATGAACTGATATCTTATTATGGTTTCTTTTTGTTGTAATCGCTTAAGTTCTGATTTTGATTTGGTAGCAAATGAGGCGGAATCCTTGATTAAAGTTTTCTCAATGGGCATAAAATTCACATCCTGGGTAATTACCAACCATAATTTGTACAAATCCTCATTGGGGAATGCATTCTTTAATCGTTCAAAATATTGAGGGGCGATGACCGTGGTGTCTACGTTTCGAGTGGTGGATAAATTCTTGTAATCGGCAATCAGTTCCTTCAATCTATTAATTCCTGTTTCTTTTCTAGTACTGACTAAAGCTATTTTGGTATCCAGCTTTTTCTCAAGCCGTTCAATGTCAATAGTAATGCCCTTGCGAGACATTCTATCGGCCATATTAATTACCAGTATGGTTGGAATCTTAAGGTCTTTGATCTGGGTAAAAAGCAAAAGGTTACGCTTCAGGTTTTCCACATCGGAAATAACAATTGCTACATCCGGATGGTCCTTATCGTTCTTATTTAGAAGCAGTTCAACGGCAACACTTTCGTCTAAAGAGGTTGTGTTTAAACTATAAGTGCCGGGTAGGTCCAATATATGCGCTTTAACACCTCTAGGCAGTTTACAAACACCTTCTTTTTTTTCTACTGTTATACCTGGATAGTTACCAACTTTTTGCTTAAGACCTGTCAACTGGTTGAAAACCGAAGTTTTACCAGTGTTTGGATTACCAATGAGTGCAACATTAATTTGTTTACTCATACTACCAAAGTGTCTTCAATAATATCCAACTCGATCTGAAGGGCAACGGAACGTCTAATGGCAATATGGGAGCCGTTGACGTTGATATACAGCGGGTCTTTAAAGGGTGCAACTTGTAACAATTCAATTTCATTACCAGGTAGGCAACCCAATTCAAGAAGCTTAATGGGAAGAATATCTTCCGCGAACTCCTTTATAATTCCCCGTTGCCCTCTTTTTAGGTCTGCTACCGTGGTTATCAATTTTTATTTAGATTGATTATAAGTAAGGGCAAAAATAAAGGAAAAAAGTGAATAAGGATGGTAAAATCATAGCAAATCTTGGAAGAATTTATTTGGAATATGATGCTTTAAGAATATCGAGGTCTTCCATCAATTTTTCAATTTCCCCGTTTTTTGTTCCGTCATAAAAACCACGTATTCTCCGCTCTTTATCAACTAGGATAAAATTCTCGGTATGTATCATATCAAAAGGTCCTCCATCTCCATCGCTCTTGACGGCCAAATAAGATTTTCGAGCCAGTTGGTATATCTGCTTTTTATCACCAGTGACCAGATTCCATTTGGCATCATCCACTCCTTTTTCGAGAGCATATTTTTTTAATTGGGCCACCGAATCAATTTCTGGGGTAACGGAGTGGGAAAGTAAGAATACATCGTCATCGTCAATAATCCGCTTTTGTATTCCGGCCATATTCTTGGTCATAATAGGACAAATGGTAGGGCAGGTGGTAAAGAAAAAATCCGCTATGTATATCTTACCCTTATAATCACTTTGGGTTATTGTTTTGCCATTTTGGTTGGTCAACGAAAAATCAGCAATGGTATGGTATTTTTTCACATGCTGCAAGGTACTATCAACAAGTTCAGCATTGACCATTGACGGTTGGTAAATGGACAGTGTTTTTTTTGGCTGAAGGGCGTTATAGAACAATACCATGATTATAATCGACAGTATCGAAAATACAATAGCGAATAGTTTGTATTTGCTAAAAAAGGAGCGCATAATCTTTTTTGTAAAGGTACGTTAGTCTTATTCAGCTTTCAAATAATTTACAAAGCATAGCTCCCAAAAAATTCATAAAAAGAAAGCTGTCCCAGTAGTTTCTTTTTGTAAGACCTTGTAAAAGTGTACTTTTGTTCGTTCAATTTTAGAAAATTTAAATGAGTCCTATATTAATACAAATCATACAATTCTTTTTAAGTCTGTCCTTATTGATCGTGCTTCATGAGTTGGGGCATTTTATTCCGGCCAAAATATTCAAGACAAGGGTAGAAAAATTCTATTTATTCTTTGATATCAAATTTTCGCTTTTCAAGAAAAAAATCGGGGAAACGGTTTATGGTATTGGTTGGTTGCCTTTGGGAGGTTATGTCAAAATAGCTGGAATGATTGATGAGAGCATGGATACAGAGGCCATGAAAGAAGAGCCGAAGGAATGGGAATTTCGAAGCAAACCGGCTTGGCAACGTTTAATCATTATGTTGGGTGGGGTAACAGTCAATTTTATTTTGGCGGTACTGATTTATGTGGGACTCGCTTTTATCTATGGCGATGAATATGTGCCTGCCGATAGCTTAAAAGATGGATTTTTGGTTATTGAGAAATCTCTTGGTGATAAACTAGGCGTTCAAACTGGTGATAATATTACTGCTGTCGATGGCAATAAGATCGAAGCGTTTAGGAATATACTTCCAGAAATCGTTTACGGGGAGACCATGACCATTGTAAGGGATGGTAGGACCTTTGATCATGAAATTCCTGTTGATTTTATTTCGACACTTTCTGAGGATAAGGAAAAGGTTCGTTTTTTGACCTTTAGACAACCATTTATCATTAAGGAAATTTCAAAAGGTTCAATTAATGCTGGTGTGGACTTTCAGGATTTAGATGAGGTAATTAAAATCAATGAAGTTGATGTAACGTATGTAGATGAGGTTAAACCTATTTTGGAAGCCAGTATGGGTAAGGAAATAGCGGTGACGGTAAAGCGGAAAAATGGTAGCATTGAAGTACTTAATGCCAAAGTCAGTGATGAAGGTACTATAGGAGTAGCTTTAGGGGGTTTAACAATGCAAGATTATGCCGATAGAGGTTATTTCGATATAAAGACCCAGAAATATACTTTTTTGGAATCAATACCTGCCGGAATTGATAAGGGCGTAAATACCCTTAATAACTATATCAAGGGCATGAAGAAGATCTTTAATCCTGATACCGGTGCTTATAAGGAAGTTGGGGGTTTTGCCGCAATTGGCGGATTGTTCCCTGAAACTTGGAACTGGCCGGTTTTTTGGAATACAACGGCGTTTATATCCATTATTCTCGCTTTCATGAATATTTTGCCTATTCCTGCATTAGACGGTGGACACGTATCCTTTTTACTCTATGAAATGGTCACTGGAAGAAAGCCTAGTGATAAGTTTTTGGAATATGCACAGATGATCGGCTTCTTTATTTTGATAGCTTTATTGTTATTTGCAAATGGTAACGATTTGTATAAATGGTTATTTAAATAGAGAATGCAATTTTTTGTTGGGCGTATTTGAAAAAAAATTTATATTTGCACCCGCTTAAAGCAATTTAAATTCCTCCTTAGCTCAGTTGGTTAGAGCATCTGACTGTTAATCAGAGGGTCCTTGGTTCGAGTCCAAGAGGGGGAGCCAAATTAGACAAGCCATCCATT
>JBATIW010000107.1:0-1953 GCA_049668005.1 Maribacter sp. | reverse complement strand
GGCAGTACCCTTAATACTATTTATGAGAAGAAATTCCATACCAAACCAAAACGAATAACGAAGTCACGATAGGGATAATTTGGCGCCGAATAGAAGTTAAAACCAGAAAACGAAGAATTGAAATGCTCCGCTTTCAGATAAATACGCGTTTGTTGTATTCTCGCGTTTATGAAAAAATCCAACATGGGGAAACCGCCCAATTCTTCATTATTCTGGATATAGAATTCGCCAAGGACCGGATTGTAGGCATCCATATTATAGGATGTGAAATACTTAAAAGTAACGCCCGTTTGCAAATACATGGCCTTTTTGAACACATGGGACGAAAAGTACAATGTATTCCTAGTTACCAATTGGGGCACATTAAGAACATCATTGCTTTGTGAAACATTTTGATACATTAGGGTATTATTGAGCGCAAAGCCGCCCAATTTAAACTCTTTAATATACTTTACCTTTAAATGGCCTACGCTATTAGACTCTTGAAATGGTTTAATGGTAGCCTGCTCCTGATTTTCTACCAACGCTTGGCCAGTCTCAGCACCAAAATAGGTATAGTTATCTATCGTAGTATACTTGGCAGCGATGTTACCCCATTTTTCTGAATCAAATTTAAATTGCAGACTATTCACTTTTTGATTTTCAAAGTTCGAAGTGTTCTGCCAGTTATAATTTTCGTATTCGCTTTGATACAGCAAATAATTAAAATCAGGCATTCGAGCTGACGAGTGCAATGAAAAATCCATTTTATTTTTTTCATTGAAGCGATAACTGGCCGAAGCATCCAGGATGTTGCTAGTAAGGTCCCCTGACAGATTGTATTTACCGCTACCCTTTATCAAAAACCCCCCTATGGTCTTCGAATATTTGGCGCCAAGGCTAATTTCATCTCCTTTTAATTGACTTTGTATTTGCTGACCATCTGATGTTACCAACAGACTATTGAAATAATAGTTATAGCTATAAAGACTAATATTTCCCTGCAATCTTCCTAAAGTAGCATTATAGAATTCGGTAAAGAATTCGTTAAAGGTGGTTTTTAAACTTGCTTTGTCCCGTATTGGAGAAACAAAAACGGATCCAAAATATTCATTTGAAGTGTCTTGACTAAACTGGTAATACTTTGTTTCATAATTAAAGGTATGCCCTAAGGCCAAAGAGGTTTTTTCAATATTGCTAGAGTCTTTCCTTGTTCTAAGCAATTTATATTGATGCTCTAAATAATAGCGTTTCCCTAAAATCTTATTTTCACCAATATCCGTAGTAGAGAATCTTGTATCTACACGTGAACGATCTATATAATCATGGTCGCCAGATTCAAACTGTTCTTCTTTGTCAACCAAGCCCCCATTTTCCTCGGTTTCTACATCTTGTGCTGCGATATGGGACCGCAAGCTATATCGTCCATTTTTAGATACGTAATTAGCGGTTGACCTGAAATTACCAGATTGGGATTGATCTAACTGATATTTACCTAAGGAACGAAAACCTTTAAATGCTAAAGAAATATTAAATCGACGAGAGGTGTTAAAGGTCAATAAGGCGTCCAGTAGTTGCCCTTGTTCAAATGTCGTCTTAAAAAACAGGTCAGACATTGGAGTTGCGACATTGTAATAATCAATATCCTCAACCTCAAAATAATTATAATGTTTGGCTTTGGCGCCCAATAAGGGGTATAAATGACTGCGCTCAAAATCTACACCCAGTTTATTATAGGGTTGCCCAACATTGGCAAAGGACATTAATTCAAAATTATCCTTTCTTAAATAATTGTATTTATATTCTTTCTGAATCGTAAGCGTTGTATCTAAAAAGGTGGTGTCACGGGCATAGGAGATTATTTTATAATCCTTAATAGTGATTTCCGGAGCGGCTTCAGGTGGAACCTTCTTGCCTCCTTTCTTCTTGAATTTTGTAGTATCAAGTTTTCTATCAGATGGAATGGAATCTACC
>JBATIW010000106.1:0-3020 GCA_049668005.1 Maribacter sp. | reverse complement strand
CCATTGGTCTGTGGATGGGAACTCCACTGGGAATAATGGTGGAGCTTCTTCCGTGATATCCTACTGGTATATGCAACCAATTGGGCATTAAAGCATTCTCAGGGTCGCGAAACATTGTGCCCACATTGGTTGCATGTTCGCGACTCGAATAGAAATCAGTGTAATCACCGATTTGAACAGGTAATTTCATCTCTATTTCCCGTAGGGCAAATAGAATAATGCTCTTATGCTCTTCATTTTGCTGTAATGTCTCATTTTTGATGTCGAATACTTCACTGATCCGATTTCGAACGAGCCTCCATGTTTTTTTTCCGTCAGAAATAAAATCATTTAAGGTGTCTTGAAGAAAAATATCGTCAGTTAGCGGAATGCCCTCAAAATATCCCAATTGATGCATAGCACCTAAATCAATCGCTGTATCCCCGATTCTTGTTCCTATGGTAATGATGTCATCGCGAGTCAAAAACACTCCGAATGGTATGTTTTGAATGGGAAAGTCTGTATTTTCAGGTGTATTGATCCAAGTTTTCTTTGTTGGATCATTTGCATTTAGAGACATATTTTGATTGTTAATTTGTGTTTGATAAATTCCTTATCAAATATATTATTTTCTATTCATAACCAGTCGGCAATTTGTATTTTTACCGCTCATTTAACAGAACTTATATTATGCTACGTGACCAACTGATTTTTGATTTAATAGAGGCAGAAAAGGAAAGACAATTAAACGGAATTGAACTAATTGCATCAGAGAATTTCACAAGCCCACAGGTGATGGAAGCCGCAGGTTCGGTGCTTACCAATAAATATGCTGAGGGCTACCCGGGAAAAAGATACTATGGCGGATGTGAGATCGTGGATCAAGTAGAACAAATAGCTATTGATAGGGCTAAAGAACTTTTTGGTGCAGCCTACGCAAATGTACAACCGCACTCGGGTTCGCAGGCAAATGCTGCTGTTTACCATGCTTTTTTAAAGCCTGGGGATAAGATATTAGGATTTGATCTTTCACATGGTGGTCATTTGACCCACGGTTCCCCAGTCAATTTTTCAGGAAGATTGTATAAGCCTGTTTTCTATGGGGTTGAAGCAGAAACAGGAGTACTTAACTATGATAGAATTCAGGAAATTGCCGATAAGGAAAGACCAAATTTGATTATTGCTGGAGCATCGGCCTATTCACGGGATATGGATTTTGAACGATTTCGTAAAATCGCCGATAGTGTAGATGCCATACTTCTGGCTGATATAGCGCATCCGGCTGGTTTAATAGCAAAGGGAATTCTAAATGACCCCATACCCCATTGCCATGTTGTTACGACTACAACACATAAAACATTACGTGGTCCAAGAGGTGGACTTATTCTAATGGGGCAGGATTTTGAAAATCCATTTGGCATTCGGTTAAAAAATGGAAACCTAAGAAAAATGTCGGGACTTTTGGATTTGGCTGTTTTCCCCGGTAATCAAGGTGGACCGTTAGAGCATATTATTGCTGCGAAAGCAATTGCTTTTGGTGAGGCCTTAACCGATGAATACTTGCATTATATGCTTCAGGTCAAGAAAAATGCCGCTGCAATGGCGGCTGCATTTGTGGCCAAGGATTATAATATTATTTCAGGTGGAACAGATACTCATATGATGTTGATCGATCTTCGAAATAAGGATATTACTGGCAAGGATGCTGAAAAAGTATTGGTAAAGGCCGATATAACTGCCAATAAGAATATGGTTCCATTTGATGACAAATCCCCTTTTGTCACATCTGGGATTAGATTCGGAACAGCTGCCATTACAACAAGAGGATTGAAGGAGAAAGAAATGGAAACGATTGTCAACTTGGTCGATAGGGTTTTGGCTAATCCTGATAATGAGGAAGTAATTTCAGCGGTTAGGGGAGAAGTGAATGCGTTAATGCAAGGAAGAGCTTTGTTTAATTATTGATTTACTATATAAAGATCTTCATATAAAAAGGTTGATTTCTGTACATCATAAATTACAGCGTCAATTTCTGATTCAAAATACAGGGCCCAATAACTTTTATAGTTTTGGGTCTTTTTTGAATTGATCAAGTTCAATTCACATTGCATCATGTTTTCCGCAAAAACCGCAACAAATATTTCATAAGGCACTTCTGCATATCCCCTTGTATAATGCATGTATTGCGTTACTAATTCACGCAAGATATAGTCTAATTGCTCTCCTATGCTTTGATTGTAGATTTTATCGATGATTACGGTGGTATCTTTCAGGATTATGGAAAACTCATCAACATCAATCGGAATATGATTAATCCTTTCCAAGGTATCTAGTTCATTGGAAAGTGAATATATGGACTGATTAAAAGTCCCCCAATTTCCTGAATCATATTGATGGATTAATTCCCATAAGGTCAAATTACAATTCAGCGCTATCACTAAATTGGTTTTTTCATCAAAGGATGACTTCTCTCTTATCGAAATCTTGGAAAAAAAATGTTTCTCCAGGTTTTCTACAAAGGTATCCAACCCGTTAAAAGAAGCATCTTTAAAGTTCCGTGTCCGTAGACTTTGACTGAAATCTTCTGGATTTAAGCGCATAAAATCAAAATTGAGTTTGGCCTAACCCTAAAGCTAAGATTATGGTCTGAGAAGTGCACTTAGGAAAACCTTATAATAACTATGGGTTTTATAGATTTATAACAACAAAGGTCATAAATAATTGATAATCAAGATTATAGAACTAAAAATAATTAAGGAAAATCTAAGATTTTATATAAAACCTCGCTTTCTTGCCTCTTCGATAAGCTCTATATCGTTGCCGTGCTCAATGCCAAAAAGGTGTTTTAATTGTCGTTTTCTAGATTCAACGGTTGTAGTTGCCGCCGAAATCAAGGGACCAATATCCTTGGTTCGTATGCCTGTTGAGATGTGATGTAAGATCTTTTTATCGGTTTCATCGACCATATCAAAGTCATTGGCCATTTTTTTACGTATTGCCGATAAAGCACTCGCAGTGTAATATGGTGGTCTGGTCATAAC
>JBATIW010000105.1:0-1818 GCA_049668005.1 Maribacter sp. | reverse complement strand
GCATGGGGCTATGTGGCGTGTTATAGGGTAAATAAAGAAAAAAGGGTTGATTCTGGTTTTTTGTAATAAAATCAATACCCTTATTCGTAAGGTCATCCACTAAGAATCCTTCACCTTTGACAATAGCACCATTGTGTTCAAGCATTGGGCTAAAGTAGTTGCCCCAATGTCCTGAGGTGAACCCATAATAATCCTCAAAACCTCTTGAATTTGGGTGATAGGGTGGTTGCATTCCGCTATGCCATTTACCATAAGCCGCCGTTTTATATCCGGCATTTTTGAATATTTCGGCTATTGTGGTTTCCCCTAAGTCGAACCTTTCACCTCCTTCGGAAGTAGAATATACCCCTGTTCTAGCCGCATATCTACCAGTCAATAATTCCGCTCTGGTCGGTGAACATACCGGCTGTACATAAAAGTTCTGGAACGAAACCCCATTTTGTGCAAGTGCATCTATATTTGGCGTTGAAATATTGGTGTTTCCATTAAAACTTAAATCTCCCCATCCTTGGTCATCAGACATGATCAAGATAATACTGGGCTTCTGTATCGACACCTTTTTTTCCTTGATGTTCTCCAAACAGGAAAATATAAGCAATGCTAAAAAAAGCAGCATAACTTTTCGCATATTAATCCTCTTTTATCGCCAGTCCTACCATGGAATCCGCGGTGCCATAATATAAAAACCATTTATGCTTAAAATATACGAGACCTTCAATAAAAGTGGTGCCTGCTTTGTATTGACCCGTAATCTCATGAGGTAAATCCGGACAGATAAAGGGAGTTTCCAACCGGGCCAAAACCTTTGTTGGTTCATTCTTATCAAAAAGGACTTGCCCCCCACAATAAGTGCCCTCTGCCACTTTGGTTGTTGCTCCTTCACCACTTAGGTTTTTTCCATTATAAAGTAGTAAGATTCCATTTTCCGTATAGATAGCTGGAGGACCTGGTTCAGTCAAATGACTATCGAATTCATTTAATGACGGCTTGAATACATGCATGAGTTCTCCGTTTTGTTCTATCACAGGATCCCAATCGATGCCGTCATTGGACAGTGCTAAATTCACAAATAGCTCGCCCCAATACATATGATATTTACCGTTTATCTTTTTTGCTATCAATCTACCATCAACTAGTTCTGTGACAATTGAGCCAGATTTACTCCAAATGTCCATGAATTTACCTTCATGAGCATTTTCAAAAACAGGGCCATGTTTGGTCCAATGCCTTAAGTCTTTTGATGTAGCACTAGATAGACGGGCAACCTCTTTATTCCAGCTTGTATAGACCATGATATAGGTCCCTTCTGGGGTTTCGACAATTCTGGGATCTTCTATACCTCCTGGCTGGTCCCATTTGCTGAAGGCATCATTATCCGGATAGAGCACAGGTTCTGGAAATTTGGTGAAGTTTATACCATCGGTACTATAGGCAAGACCTATTCGTGAAGTCCTTCCCCCTAAGATAGCAGCAGGATTATCTTCGGCCCGAAATAACATAAAAACGGTATCGTTTTTGACGATGGCCCCGGGATTGAAAACATCGGCCTTTTGCCATTGTACAGATTCATTTGTTATTGGGTCTAAAAAAGTATAGCTGGAATCGGCAACCATTATTGGGTTGATTTCGGTTTTATGAAATCCGAGCATCCACTTTTCTTTTGGTGCATCATTCTTTGATGTTGTAGTTGATTTTTCTTGTTTGCACGACAATAGGCTAATTGTAGCAACAATTAGTAATAGCGCTCTTAAATTCATAATATTCTCATTTAAATGCTGTGACCTTGGTTATTAACGAAACAAAGAAATATATGTATCT
>JBATIW010000104.1:0-16322 GCA_049668005.1 Maribacter sp. | reverse complement strand
AAAAAACGAATTTTTCATCACTTCAATTTGTACAAATATAGTTTAGTCGAATTAAAAAGCCTTGACGTTCGGATAACTATCGAGGTCAAGGCTTTTGCTATAAAAAAGATCAGTTAGTTTTTGTTCTTTTTGGTAGTTATTTCAACAACACCGTTTTTTCCTTTTTCACCATACTTTTCTTTTGCCTTATCTCCCTTATAGACGTTGATAGTTTCAATTTCTGAGGAATTCAATTTCTTCATCTCTTTTTCCTTCGATTCCTTACCGTCAATAATGAACATTGGTTTTTCGTCACCCTCAGTGTTTATAAAGAAAAATCCATCTTCTTTTTCTGAGATAATATCTATGTCCATGTCTGAATCATCATCAGATTCCTTCATGATGAAAACATTACGCTCGCCACCACCCTTTGTTTTTTTGATTTTTATATGTTTTTCATGAATACCATCTTCCTTCTGTATCTCCTCTAATTCTTCCCTACTAACCTCTTTCCCATTCACTATTATGGTTTCCTTTCCGTTTTTTTCAATTATTTTAATGGTTTTATGTTTGTCACCATCATGATCACTATCCGCATAAACCCATATGCTTTTATCCGAATCTTCATGAATGTCAATATGCACATCCTCATCTTCATGAATTTCCATTAACCCTGCATTTCCCATTGAAATTGAATTGGTGTCCTAATCGTAAACTATATGTATAGGGTCTATTCCCTCATCATCATTGCTGAAGCTTGATGAACTTCTCATCTTTTTACCATCATCCTTTGTTGTTGCAAAGTCTATTGAAATACTGCTTATCTCATTCTTGGTATTGTGGACCACTGTATATGAAAAGTCAACTCCTTTTTTGGCGAGGTCTTTCTTTATATTGCTTAATTCCTTGTCAGTGGTATTCTTATCTATTACAATTTTAATAACCTTTGGTGTTTGTTCGTAATTCGAGATCGCATTGAATTCCGATTGTATCGGAATATAAACATCCTTAGTATTGAAACTGACGAGAAAAACGGCTAAGGCCGGTAAGATTAATGCAATCTTTAAAATGTTCCTTTTGTTTGATTTTGATTTGTTTAGCATAACTATTCGCTTTTTGATTAATGAATTATAAAAATTATTGACAATTGGAGTACAAAATTGATTCCCTGAGACTTTGAGTAAGGTGTATTGGTATTTTTTAATTGAGGGTACTTCTTTAGTAACACTTTCATCAGCTAAAAATTCTAGGTTCTGCTTAATATTCGTCTGATAGAGCCAGCTAAAAGGATTCATCCAAGTGAATATTGCAATCAAGTGGGAGAGCAGTACGTCAATGGAATGCCATTGCGAACTGTGGGCCTTTTCGTGTTTGATAATGGCCGATAATTCACTTTCGGAATACAGCCTCGGATTGTAGAAAATATGATTGAAGAATGAAAATGGAGCAATGTTCTTATTGGTTTCCACGTAGTAAAACGTACCTTGTTTAGCTACCTTATTCATTTTTACCAGTTTAAGTAATGATAGGATCTGCATAATGAATTTCACTATGAAAATCAATAGGCCTATAGCATATATCCCAAATAGCAAATCAATCCAACTGTATTCCTGAACCGCAGCGTTCGCTTGAACCATTGTTGTCTCATTGGCAACAAAATTAAGTGGGGTGGCCGCGATTTCAACATAGTTCGGAATGCTCACAAATGGGAGGAGAAGGGCTGCTACTATGCCTGCCATCAAGAAATGCCGATTTATCGAGAAAAAGGTTTCCCTTTTTAAAAAAACCTGATAAGCCAAATAAAAAATAGCAAGAATGCCGGATGCTTTTGTAAGATAGATGAATAGTGTTTCCATTATTTCTTCTTTTCTATAAGGTTGATAATTTCCTTTAACTCGTCCACGGATATTTTTTCTTCCTTGGCAAAAAATGAGACCATGCTTTTATAAGAATTATCAAAATATTCGACCAATTTGGAATTCACGAATCGTTTGCGATAGTCTTCAAGAGAGATCAGCGGGTAATATCTATGGGTATTGCCAAAGACTTCATAACCTACATATTTTTTTTCTTCAAGATGGCGCACTATGGTCGATAATGTATTGTAGTGAGGCTTGTCTCCACTGATTTCAATCAGGATTTCTTTTACGAACGCTTTTTTAAGACGCCAAAGGATAATCATGATTTCCTCTTCTTTATTGGTCAATTTTTGCATTTGTCCTCTTAATTATATTCAAACATATTGTATATAAAATGCTTATACAACTATTTTAATAGTTATTTAACTATAATTATAGTTGCTTGGCTGATTTAAATGTTTTCCCAAAGCCTAGAAAATATAATTCTTGGTTATATCTTTGTCAAAATCAAATCAATGCAGCATATTCTTTTTATTGCCCTTGGCCTTGCCTTATTAATTGGAGGGGGAAACTGGCTTTTGAAATATGCAGTGGCTTTATCGCTTAGATTAAATATTCCCAAGATCGTTATAGGCATGACGATAGTGTCTTTTGCCACTTCGGCACCGGAACTCGTAGTAAGTATTAATGCTGCATTGGACGGTTTCCCAGACTTGGCACTTGCTAATGTAGTGGGATCGAATATTGCCAATTTGGGATTGGTGTTGGGAATAATTTTGTTGCTGGCTAGAATAGATGTGCGCAGAAGCTTTTTTACTACGGATTGGCCCATGATGATGTTGGCATCATTTGTATTTATCGGTTTTATCTATTTTGATGGAAAATTGATACGGTATGAAGGGGTTATTATGGTTGTTTTACTATTTCTTTTTCTTATCTATTTATTGAAATTCCAAAAAACAGCAGTTGTCGAAGAAGCCCATGAAGATGATATTCCATTACCCTTGTACAAGGCCGTTCTGTTTTTAGGTTTTGGGGGTGCCGCGCTTTGGGGTGGTTCAGAACTTCTTATAAGTGGTTCTGAGGGAATGGCAAATAATTTAGGGGTAAGTGATCGAATTATTGGGATTACCATTGTCTCGATTGGTACCAGCATTCCCGAATTGGCAGCATCCCTTATTGCCATAATCAAGAAAGAGAAAGCGATCTCATTAGGGAATTTAATAGGGTCCAATATTTTCAATCTCATGGCGGTTTTGGGTGTAACCTCGATAATAACGCCAATTACTGTGATGGACCAAGGACTGTTGAGCAATGATATTTTTTGGATGTTGGGTATTTCATTCTTGATATTCCCTTTGGTGTTCTTTCCAAAAGGACTTCGATTGGGATGGCGCGATGGGATAGTGCTTATCGCGAGCTATGTCATTTTTCTTTACTTTACAATACTATAAAAAAAGCCCCGACATTAATGTCGGGGCTTTCGAAGTATTTAAAACAATCAATTAATTCGTTACTGCTTCGATTTTTGCAGACTTTACCGTTTTAATGATTCTACCTGCAATTTTGTAAGGATCTCCGTTAGATGCAGGTCTTCTGTCCTCCAACCAACCTTTCCAACCTTTTTCCACTGTAATGATAGGGATTCTAATAGATGCCCCTCTGTCTGAAATTCCATAGGAGAAATCAGATACGTGAGCGGTTTCATGTAATCCCGTTAAACGCTCATCATTAAACTCTCCATATACATCCATATGTTCATCGGTTACCGGTCTAAAGGCTTCACATATTTTTTCATATATTTCTTGGGAACCGCATGTTCTTAAAGTAGTATTCGAGAAGTTGGCATGCATACCTGAACCATTCCAATCGCCTTTTACTGGTTTAGGATGGTATTCAATATAATAACCATGTTGCTCAGTCAATCGGTCTAACAAGTAACGAGCAATCCAAATTTCATCCCCTGCTTTTTTAGCTCCTTTAGCGAACAATTGGAATTCCCATTGACCTGGTGCAACTTCTTGGTTGATACCTTCAAAATTTAACCCAGCCTCAATACATAGATCCGCATGCTCTTCAACAAGATCTCTACCCCAAGTATATCTACCACCTACAGAGCAATAGTATTTACCTTGTGGCCCAGGAAATCCACCACGTGGAAATCCTAATGGTAAATCAGTTTTTGTGTCCATTAAGAAATATTCTTGTTCAAAACCAAACCAGAAGTCATCATCATCATCATCAATTTTGGCTCTTGCATTGGAAGGATGCGGTGTTCCATCAGCACTTAAAACTTCGGCCATTACCAAAAACCCATTTTTTCTAACGGGATCCGGGAAAATAGCGACAGGCTTCAATAAACAATCGGAAGAACTTCCTGATGCTTGTTCAGTTGATGATCCATCAAAAGACCAAATTGGGCAGTCTTCTAATTTTCCACTAAAGTCGTTTTCCACTTTAGTCTTGCTTCTCATGTTTTGAGTTGGTTTATGACCATCTAACCAGATGTATTCTAATTTTGATTTGCTCATAATAATTCGATATTATTGTTATAATTTTAAAGACGCACAAAAATAAGATAATTGTAATATATTTTTATTTTTTTAGGGGTAAATTATCAACAAGTAGTAATAAATTCTCAACACCCCTATTTTTTAGGGGGTATTTTATGTAAAATTTATTATTAGGCAACTTAAATTATTAAATTGTTAATTATTATTTTTGCTGAAATCGTATTTCACATATGTCAAAATTAAGGTTTAAGGCTATTCTTGAAAGTCAAAAAAGAGATCGCATTAGTATTGAGGAAAAAGGAAGACGTTCCGAACAATTTGGATCCCATGTTTTCAATGGAGATAAAATGTTGCAGCATTTGACCAAAGATGCTTTAGCAAGTGTAAAAGGAGCTATTGTTTCGGGCTCAAAGATAGATAGAAAGATTGCAGATCAAGTAGCTGAGGGTATGAAGGGATGGGCCATAAGCATGGGAGCGACCCATTACACGCACTGGTTTCAACCTTTGACGGGTTCAACGGCTGAAAAGCATGATGCCTTTTTCGATCTTTTACCAGATGGTACGGCCATGGAAAAGTTCGGAGGAAGCCAGTTGGTGCAACAAGAACCAGATGCATCCAGCTTTCCCCATGGTGGAATCAGAAATACCTTTGAGGCCAGAGGGTATACAGCATGGGATCCAACATCACCTGCTTTTATTTATGGGACAACACTATGTATTCCCACCATTTTTGTTGCCTATACCGGTGAAGCATTGGATAACAAAGCCCCTTTATTAAGAGCTTTGCATGTGGTGGATGATGCCGCAACTGCTGTTGCCAAATACTTTGATAAGAATGTATCCAAAGTACATGCAACACTTGGTTGGGAGCAGGAATATTTTCTAATTGATAAAGCCCTGGCTCAATCCAGGCCTGATCTTGTTATGGCTGGGCGCACCCTTGTTGGGCAAACGGCGGCAAAAGGCCAACAACTAGACGATCATTATTTTGGAGTCATTCCAGAACGGGTTTTGACTTTTATGCGCGATCTTGAAAAAGAATGTACCAAGTTGGGCATACCGGTTAAAACCAGACACAATGAAGTAGCACCGAACCAATTTGAGTTGGCTCCGGTTTTTGAGGAGGCAAACCTTGCCGTAGACCATAATCTGTTGTTGATGGACGTTATGGAAAAAGTGGCCGACAAGCATAAGTTCAAAGTGCTATTTCATGAAAAGCCTTTTGCAGGTATCAATGGTTCTGGCAAGCATAACAACTGGTCCCTAGCGACAGACACAGGAGTAAATCTATTAAGCCCAGGTTCAACCCCAATGAAGAACCTTCAATTCCTTACCTTCTTTGTAAACACCATTAAGGCGGTAGATACTTATGAAGAGTTATTAAGGTCGTCAATAGCATCAGCAGGTAATGATCATAGATTGGGAGCTAATGAAGCACCTCCTGCAATTATATCCATATTTATAGGAACACAGTTGAGTAGTGTCCTCGATGAGTTGGAAGGCGTCTCAAAAGGTAAATTATCACCAGAGGAGAAGACTGAACTGAAATTGAATGTAGTCGGTAAAATCCCTGAAATAATGCTTGATAACACGGACAGGAATCGTACTTCACCCTTCGCTTTTACAGGAAATAAATTCGAAATGCGCGGTGTTGGTTCCAATACGAACTGTGCGAAGCCCATGACCGTATTAAATACAATCGTGGCGAAGCAGTTAATGGATTTTAAAACGGCAGTCGATGCATTGATTGATAAAAAGAGCCTGAAAAAAGACGAGGCTATTTTTAACGTATTACGGGAATATATTAAAACATCAAAACGAATTCGTTTTGATGGCGATGGATATAGCCTTGATTGGGATAAGGAAGCAAAAAAGAGAAAACTCAGTAATAACAATAATACACCCTATGCCTTGCAGGTATTGACATCTAAAGAAAGTTTGGCGCTGTTCGAATCAATGAATGTGATGAGCGAGGTGGAGGTGAAGGCAAGACAAGAGGTTGAGTTGGAAGCCTATATTCTTCACGTGCAAATAGAGGGCAGGGTTTTTAATGAACTCATTTATAGCTATATAATTCCATCGGTCATTGCATACCAAAACCGGCTAATTAAAAATGTAAGGGGTTTAAAGGAAATTTATGGAGCTGCATATAAGAAACAGGCAAAAAGCCAATTGGTGCTTATAGAATGGATCACAGGACATATTGAGGTTTTAAAGCAAAAAACCGATGCGATGGTTGAGGAGCGCAAAAAAGCCAATATAATGACCGATACTCATAAAAAGGCCTATGCGTATTGTGAAAAAGTGAAACCCTATTTTGAAGAGATCCGATATCATAGCGATAAATTAGAACGTTTGGTAGCTGATCAATTATGGCCATTGACCAAGTATAGGGAGTTATTGTTTGTTAAGTAAGATCTTCCAACGTTCAGCTAAATTTAAAAGCTCACATTTTGTGGGCTTTTTTTAACTATTCCACTATTTTTGCCACAAACAATAGGAAATGGGTTCATCAGACAGCGAAAGATATAACCAAAGAGGGGTTTCAGCCTCTAAGGAAGATGTGCACAATGCTATTAAAAACATTGATAAAGGACTGTTTCCAAAAGCCTTCTGTAAAATTGTCCCAGATTATTTGACGAATGATGAGGACTACTGTTTGGTGATGCATGCAGACGGTGCGGGAACCAAGTCTTCTTTGGCCTATATGTATTGGAAAGAAACTGGTGATATTTCAGTTTGGAAAGGTATTGCACAGGATGCATTGATTATGAACATAGACGATTTGATCTGTGTTGGAGCAACTGACAATATTATGTTGTCCTCGACCATTGGTCGTAATAAGAATTTAATCCCTGGTGAAGTTATATCAGCTATAATCAACGGTACCGAGGAATTAATTTCGGATTTGGCCAACCATGGTTTGGTAATCCATTCCACAGGTGGTGAAACCGCAGATGTAGGAGATCTGGTAAGAACTATTATTGTTGACTCAACCGTAACGGCAAGATTAAAACGCAGTGAGGTAATTGATAACGCCAATATAAAAGCTGGCGATGTTATAGTGGGCTTGGCCTCTTTTGGTCAGGCCAAATATGAGAAGGAATATAATGGCGGCATGGGCAGTAATGGCTTGACTTCTGCCCGTCATGATGTTTTCTCAAAATATCTGGCGGAAAAATACCCAGAAAGTTATGATGCTGCCGTCCCTGAAGACTTAGTGTATTCCGGTAGCGCAAAATTAACTGACAATGTTCCGGATTCGCCAGTTGATGCTGGTAAATTAGTGCTTTCACCAACACGTACCTATGCCCCAATAGTTAAAAAAATACTTTCAAAGTATAATGCATCGGATATTCATGGAATGGTGCATTGCAGCGGCGGTGCCCAAACCAAAATACTCCATTTTATTGATGATCTCCATATTGTAAAGGACAACCTATTTCCTATTCCTCCTCTGTTCAAATTAATACAGGAACAATCAAATACTGATTGGCGAGAAATGTACCAAGTGTTCAACTGCGGACATCGTTTGGAAATTTATACGAATGAGGCTGTGGCACAAGATTTGATTACCATCTCACAGCGTTTTGGTGTGGATGCAAGAATTGTGGGTAGGGTAGTCGATAATCCGACTAAAAAACTCACGATAAGTAGTGAGAATGGCACCTTTGTTTATTAAGGCATACGAATAGACCAATTACTACGTTGTTTATAGTAAATATGTTGCTATGGAAAGAAAAGAATTTCTCAGAAGTTTAGGGGCTGGTGCGGCCTTTGCATTGACTTTTCCTTGTTTACAAGGATGTTCAAAAGATGATGATAGTGTTGAAATGATCCCCATACCCACAGGAGTGGATTTTACTATTGATTTGAATTCTACTGAAGGGCAAGGATTGCAAAATAATGGGGATTTTATTTTAAAAAACTTTGTGGTGGTGGTAAAGAACCTGCAAGGCAACTTTATTGCTGCTAGTCAGATCTGCAGTCATCAACAAACGGAAGCAGTCCGTTTTATAGAGGATGACGGCGGTATTTTCAGCTGTTCTACCCATGGTTCCCAATTTAATCAAACAGGTCAACCGTTGAACAGTGTAACCAATAATCCACTAAAAATTTTCCAGACAGCGCTAAACGGGAATATTCTCCGGGTTTTTGAATAAATTTGTTTGCCTCAAAACTTGTAATGAAAAAATTGACTTTTATAATGGCATTGTTATGCACAATATTGGCCTCAGCCCAGAATTGGAAATCTTCCTATGAAGAGGCTTTGTCTATTTCCGAAGCAGAAAATAAACCAATTGTCCTTGTGTTTGCTGGTTCGGATTGGTGTGGTCCGTGTATAAAATTGGAACGGAATATTTGGCAATCTGAGGCATTTGTTTCGTATTCAAATGAGCATTATGTGCTCTATAAAGCTGATTTTCCGAGAAAGAAAGCCAATCAACTTGCTGCTGATATTAAACAGCAAAACAACAAATTGGCCGAAACCTATAATCCCAAGGGCCATTTCCCATTAGTAGTGCTATTGGATTCAAGTGAAAAGGTATTGGGCAATACGGGTTATAAAAACAGCTCTCCAAGTGCATATATTTCACTTCTTAATTCCTTTATCAAGTGAGAAAACTTGTTCCCCTGTTTTTTGTCTTTTTTATCATTACAGGATTTGGACAAGAGCGTAAACACGTGACGGTACATAGAACCCAAAAAATAATGGGTAGTCGTTTTGAGGTAACTGTTGTTGCAGTCAATGAAGAAATTGGGTATATAAATATTGATCAAGCGATTGCCGAGATAAAACGAATTGAAAAACTCATTTCTTCCTGGGACCCAGATTCAGATACATCGCTAATAAATAGAAATGCTGGCATCAAACCAGTTCAAGTAAGTTTAGAGCTTTTTAGACTTATTGAAAGGACCAAAGGGATTTCCATGATTACCGATGGCGCCTTCGATATTTCATATTCCTCAATGGACAGGGTTTGGAAATTTGATGGCAGTATGAATCGTATGCCCACCTCAGAAGAGGTTAAAAATTCCGTTTCTAAAGTGGGATATAAGAAGATCATTCTAAATGCAGCTGATCGCACAGTCTTTTTAAAGGAAAAAGGAATGAAAATATCTTTCGGTGCGATAGGAAAGGGTTATGCCGCCGATAAAGCCAAAGCATTATTAGTTTCAAAACAAGTTGTTGCGGGCATTATTAATGCCTCTGGGGATCTAACGACTTGGGGAACAAAGGCAAGTGGGGAAAAATGGTTGATTGGCATTGCTAATCCTTTGAGCAAGGACAAAATATTCTCGTGGCTTCCAGTGGTTGAATCTTCCGTTGCCACTTCAGGTAATTATGAAAAATATGTGGTTATCAATGGTAAAAAGTATTCCCATATCATTGATCCAAGAACGGGTTATCCATCACAAGGGATAAACAGTGTTTCCATTTTTGCAAAAGATGCGGAATTCTGTGATGCTTTGGCAACAGCAGTTTATATTATGGGTAAAGAAACAGGCTTGGCGTTGATTAATCAACTCCCTCATGCGGAAGCAATTATAGTGGATAGCAATAATAAAATCCATAAGAGCAGTGGAATTATGTTTGATAATAATCCGTAACTTTATATAATGAAAAAGATAGTCGTTCTATTGGTATTCGCAACTTTATGCACTTCTTGTGTTGTGGTCAAGGAGTACGATAAAATATATCTCAATGATGAAGAAATGTTGTTGAGCGCGAAAGGTTCCGAACGTTTTGAGACTAACTTCCAAATATATAGGGAAGCTGCTGCAGGTGCCAATGGCGGTAAATCTGGTGGTGGATGCGGATGTAATTAAATAACCAATTCAACAAATAGTTCCTTTGAATAAATTTCTGCTAATAGCTGTTTTTCTTTTTTCTTTCATTGGTTTTGCCCAAGATGATAACATCAATAGCTATAAAAAGCGGATTTTGGAAGCCGCTGAAATAGATTTGCTCTTTAGTTACTATAATCAAGATGGTCAAAATGCTGCGGTTAGTGGGGGTGAAGGTACAGAGGAACTAACAGATGCCACTTCGAGTATTGTGGTAAAAATACCCTTGAACGCTGATGATGTCCTTACCGTGGATGTCGGTATATCGGCCTATTCTTCTGCTTCTACAAGTAATGTAGACCCGTTTGACAAAAATAACAGCACTGCAAGTCCGTTTAGTGCGTCTTCCGGTGCTTCTCAAAGCGATGCCCTGGCGCATTTTAATCCTTCTTATGAGCATAGTTCTGAGGATCGAAATTCAGTTTATTCAGCGCAGGCATATGTATCCTCTGAATATGATTATTTTTCAGTAGGTTTTGGCGGAGGGTATACACGCCTCTTCAATGAGAAGAATACGGCTATAGCTGCAAGTTTTCAGGTTTTCTTGGATAAATGGAATCCCCAATACCCGATTGAATTACGGGATGGATTCTCCGATGCGAGGATAATGGGCACTGGAACCTATAATCCAGCTTTTACGGCATTTAATGATGAAACAAGAAATTCGTACGCATTCTCTTTAAGCTTTTCCCAAATATTGGGTAAAAGAATGCAAGGGTCTATTTTTATGGACGTTGTTTCACAGCAGGGATTGTTAAGTACACCACACCAAAGAGTCTATTTCGGGGACGCCAACGACTTTTTTATCGAGGATTTTCAATTGGCGGATAATGTTGAACAGTTACCGGACAATCGGTTTAAAATTCCTATTGGTGCTCGTTTGAATTATTATCTAAATGATTTGATCGTTTTGCGTAGTTATTACAGATACTATTCCGATGATTGGGGCATCACCGCCCATACGGCCAGTTTAGAGGTTCCAATAAAACTCAGTGATAAATTCACTTTGTACCCGAATTATCGATATTATAAGCAAACAGCCGCAGATTATTTTTATGCAAAGGAAACAGCGGATTCCAGTATCGGTTTTTATACTTCGGATTATGACCTTTCCGCTTATAATTCCCATCAATATGGAATGGGCATACGTTATAAGGATATTTTTACAACAGCCAAAGTATTCACATTCGGATTAAAGACAATCGATTTTCGATTTGGCAAATATGACCGAAGTGATGGCTTGGGTTCCTATATCTTCAGCTTAGGGACTACTTTTGTGGGGAATTAATCAAGTACCTCTTTAACAGCGAATGCTTCTTTTTTAGAAGTTATTGTTCATAAACTACAGTACTTAAACGAAAGTTACAATACAACAGGTCAGTAAATTTATCGTAAATTCGCAGTCCAAGTGAAGTAAGATTATGATTGACAAACTTAACATAGTAAAGCAGCGTTTTGATGAGGTTTCTGACCTGATTATTCAGCCCGATGTGATTACGGACCAAAAAAGGTACGTGCAGCTGACGAAAGAATATAAGGAGCTTAAAGATCTTATGGCCAAACGTGAAGCGTATGTTGAACTTACCAACAACATCCAAGAAGCTGAGGGAATTATCGCCGATGGAAGTGACGCCGAAATGTTGGAAATGGCGAAAATGCAGTTAGAGGAAGCAAAAGGGGCAATACCACAGTTGGAAGAGGATATTAAGCTTATGCTCATTCCTAAAGACCCTGAAGATTCAAAAAATGTCGTTGTTGAGATTAGAGCTGGAACAGGTGGTGATGAGGCTAGTATTTTTGCGGGTGATCTTTTTAGAATGTATACTAAATATTGCGAAAATAAAGGCTGGAAAACCAATGTCATAGATTTAAGTGAAGGCACCAGTGGTGGTTATAAAGAGATACAGTTCGAAGTTAGTGGGGAAGATGTTTATGGTACACTTAAGTTTGAAGCCGGTGTTCACCGCGTTCAACGTGTTCCGCAAACTGAAACGCAAGGTCGGGTACATACCAGTGCAGCAACGGTTATGGTATTGCCTGAGGCAGAGGATTTTGATGTGCAAATAGAGCCAAAAGATGTACGAATAGATTTTTTCTGTTCATCAGGTCCTGGAGGTCAATCTGTAAACACAACCTATTCTGCAGTACGTCTTACCCATGTACCTACAGGTTTGGTAGCGCAGTGCCAAGATCAAAAATCACAGCATAAGAACAAGGAAAAGGCCTTTAAAGTGCTGCGTTCACGATTGTATGACATGGAGTTGGCCAAGAAACAGGAGGAAGATGCTGCTAAGCGAAACTCACAAGTTAGTAGTGGGGATCGATCGGCGAAAATCAGAACATATAACTATGCACAAGGTCGGGTTACAGATCATCGAATAGGGTTAACGCTTTATGACTTGCAGAATATTATCAATGGTGATATTCAAAGAATTCTCGATGAGTTGAGCTTGGTTGAAAACACAGAAAAGTTAAAAGAAGCCTCAGAGATATTCTAATTGTTATTGAATGGAGATTGAAAAACTCGTTGAACAAATCCATAAAAAACAATCCTTTCTCTGTATAGGATTGGATACTGACTTAGAGAAAATACCACCTCATTTGTTATCCGGGGAAGATCCTTTATTTGCTTTTAACAAAGCGATTATAGATGCAACCCACCACTTATGTGTGGCGTACAAACCCAATACCGCCTTTTATGAGGCTTATGGGATCAAAGGTTGGCAAGCCCTAGAGAAAACAATCAACTACCTAAATAAAAATTATCCAGAGATTTTCACTATAGCGGATGCTAAGCGTGGCGATATCGGGAATACATCTACAAGATATGCCAAGGCATTTTTTGAGGAATTGGGATTTGATGCTGTGACAATAGCTCCTTATATGGGAAAGGATTCAGTTGAACCATTTTTGGAATTTGAAAACAAGCATGCTATATTATTGGCATTAACGTCAAATGAAGGAGCCTATGATTTTCAGACCAACAAAATAGATGGTATTGAGTTATACAAAAAAGTTTTAAAGACATCCCTTACGTACAAGAATGCCCAAAACCTAATGTATGTGGTTGGTGCAACCAAAGCAAGTTTCCTTGAGGATATTCGTGCAATAATACCTAATAGCTTTTTATTGGTTCCAGGTGTTGGTGCCCAGGGTGGTAGTTTAAAAGAAGTATGCCATTATGGAATGAACGAACAGATTGGTCTGTTGGTAAATTCTTCAAGAGGAATTATATACGCTTCAAAAAGTGAAAATTTCGCAATTGATGCTGCCCAAAAAGCGGAAGAATTACAACAACAAATGAAAGAGGAGCTTAAAACTTTAAGCTAATTACTACTAAACCAGTTCTTCAAGCATTTTTTCGATTTTTTGTGCTTTCTGCTCAAAAAATTCTCCCAAATTGGTATTTCTGTATTTAATGTTGGAAGCTTTCTCCATAAAGCTTTGATACTGGTGTTCCAAAAGCGTTATGGCTTGTCTTCCTGTTGACATCGGAGTAACTGATCCTACTCTGCAATATTGCTTTTCCATGATAATTAATTGTTATAACAAATATACGGGCTAATTGCCAATTTAGACGTTAGTTTTCATGATGTACACCTAGTTTTCAGGTAATTTGTCTATTTATTAACAATTTCTTCATGATGTTGACAAAAAAGTGAAAGAAAGGTTGTTAAAAAAATCCCTATGTCTAACGGACTAACAAAAGATTTAATACATTGCAAGATTCCTAAATTGGGATGCTTTAGAGAACACTTTTGCTAAATTACAATACATATCTACACCGGGAGTCTAAGACTTGGGTAACCTTTGTGCATGGCGCAGGTGGGAGCTCGTCTATTTGGTACAAACAAGTCAGGGAATTCAGAAAACACTTTAATGTTTTATTGTTGGACCTTAGAGGTCATGGTGATTCAAAACCTACCCTTAAGGATGCGTTTAATGATAAATATACTTTTGATTCCATAACAGCGGATATTGTCGAGGTAATTGACCATTTAAAGATTGAAAAATCCCATTTTATCGGTATTTCATTGGGAACTATTTTGATTCGTAATCTTGCGGAGAAATATCCCCAAAGAGTGGAGAGTATGATCATGGGCGGTGCCATAATGAAACTTGATGTTAGATCTCAGATATTGATGCGATTGGGAATCATATTTAAGTCCATAATTCCGTATTTGTGGTTATATAAGTTTTTTGCTTTTGTTATTATGCCCAATAGCAACCATAAAGAGTCTAGGATATTATTTGTTAGGGAAGCCAAAAAACTATATCAAGCAGAATTTACAAGGTGGTTTAGATTGACCTCAGAAATAAATCCGTTACTACGATTATTCAGAACAGCGGATGTTAAAATACCAACCTTATATGTTATGGGTGGTGAAGATTATCTTTTTCTTCCTGCGGTTAAAAAAATCGTACAAGAGCATACTGCTTGCAGTCTATTGACCATTGAGTATTGTGGGCACGTAGTGAATGTAGAACAACCTCAGTTGTTTAATCATTTAGTGATTGGTTATGTGGCCGACTTTGATTCTTGAAAAAATCATTCTTATCTTTTCTAAAATTTGCATGAAGACCCTTAAAAATTACGTAATCGTTTTTGCTATGACTGGCTTTATGGGTTTTGCCCAAGATGAATCGTGTGCATGTTGTACAGAAAACCACAAGGCATTTGATTTTTGGGTAGGTACTTGGCAGGTTACAAACCCTGATGGAAGTCCGGCTGGTATTAACACCATAGTTAAATCTGAAAGCGATTGTGTGATTAGGGAAAATTGGACAAGTGCGAAAGCGGGTTATACCGGAACAAGTACCAATTTCTATAACCAAATTACCGGGCAATGGGAACAATTATGGATTGATAATTCAGGGGATCATTTAAAGCTAAAGGGAAATAGGGTAGGTAACCAGATGATTCTAATTTCAGATGAGTTGGTAAATTCCAAAGGTGGATTGAGCCGAAATCGGATTACCTGGACAAAAAATGAGGATGGGACTGTACGACAGTTATGGGAAATAGTAGAAGGGGAAAAAGTAGTAAGTATTGCTTTCGATGGCTTGTACATGAGAAAGGAATAGCATCACCATAATGTAAAAGGCAGTCCTGGAAATTTTGATAGCTAATTCAAATATTTACACTAAAAAATGAGAAACAAATATATTTTTTAGAAGTGTCACAGGACTGCTTTACATTTAATTGGTTTGTTAATCAAATAACGTCACTTTAATCAAGTTTTATGGAAATGCTTATAAACGTTTCCGTTTCCGATATAAGTTTACGGTGAATTTACTTCTGTGGTCTATTGAAAATGATAACTATGGGGCACGAACAATAGGCCCCATAGCTATGAATTGCAAATTAACGCTCTCTCACAAGTTTTAATTGATACACGGAGCGGGATTCGGACCAAAGTCCCCACCAAAGGGGCCATCTGGTCCCGTAACATTGAAGACATGCTCTTCTTCGAAAGCACCAGGGGTATAACCAAATCTCAATGATGCCCCATCCGGTACCTCAATCACGTACTGAGCATTGGTAGCCTGAGCTCCGGAGATGGTGTAATCCGTTTCCTGCCCATCTATCGCAACAGTGAGGAAAGCGCCGTCCCAACCATCCCCAAAGAGGTCGGTAAGATCCAAAATCCATGTGCCTCCAACAGTCACACTAGTAATAGGTGCGCATTGCACCAATTGAATGAAATTAAAGGCCTGCTGTTGTTCCGGCTGTCCGGTAATACTGGCGCTGTAATTATCAATAGTGAATGACTCCCCCGTTGTGCTACTGGTAACAGTACCTAAAAATCGGAAAATGGTTCCTCCGCCAATATCGTCCAAGGTAAGACCAGCCGCTATGGCCATTTCATCTAAACTAAACGAAACCTCAGCTGGAAAACTGGTCATAGTCTCTAGTATTACAGCATCAGTAGTACCACTGCTAGCTTCAATAACCAATTCAAGCGTAAACGACGACACATTATCCCTGACCTTGTCAAAGGTTGCTTCGAATCTTCCTTCTGCAACTTCATCAGGAGTGAATAGTGCAGTGAAACCTCGTACATTAATAAATGGCACTATGTTTTCTTCCTGATTAGGCTCTGGGAATGGATTCTTGT
>JBATIW010000103.1:0-6175 GCA_049668005.1 Maribacter sp. | reverse complement strand
GTGCGCACCCGTGCGCCGGTCGTCAGCGGAGTGCAAGCACTCCCTGTTACCCCTCGACTTGCATGTGTTAGGCCTGCCGCTAGCGTTCATCCTGAGCCAGGATCAAACTCTTCATCGTTGATTCTTATATAATTTAAGTCACAACAACCAAAAAGCATGTCCCGGCCCCGTCTCTCGATTCAAATTCTTATAAAAAGTACATCGAAATGTACCTCCTACGCTGTCTTTACAATATTCCAATGAACTCTTTTCAATCCTTCACCCCAAAGCCTCAGCCCCAAAGCGGGTGCAAATATAAGATGGTTTTTTAAATTAAAAATATTATTGTGGACTTTTTTAAACTTTTTTTTTCACCAACTACACAAACCCTTATTCTATAAGCCCTTACGGATAGAAATCTTTTAAAAAAGGGTATTAAATTTAATTCATTTCATTGGTTTATGCAAGAATTTTAGAAGTAATTTATTTACAATAGCGATAGTAACGGCATCCCCGCATGGAGTACGTGATATAATGTGTGACTTGAACTGATATAATGGGAAGCTGTAGGATGCTCTAAAAACATACCTATATATATTGCCCGCATGAATACTAGATAGTATCTTTGCGAACTTATTGTCATAATAGAAACATGATCAAGATTACTTTACCAGACGGAACCATTAAGGAATACAGCAAAGGGAGTACTGCCATGGATATTGCCAAGAGCATTAGTGAAGGCTTGGCGCGGAACGTTATTTCAGCCAAATTCAATGATACAATTGTTGAAACCGTTACCCCGTTAAATCAAGATGGCTCTTTAACCTTATATACGTGGAACAATGATGAAGGCAAAAAGGCTTTTTGGCATTCTTCTTCCCATATTGTCGCCCAAGCCTTGGAAGAATTATATCCTGGCGCCAAATTAACGATTGGTCCTGCAATAGAAAATGGATTCTATTATGATGTGGATTTCGGCAAACGCACCGTGTCGGAAAAAGATTTTCCCGCTATCGAAAAAAGGGCTTTGGAAATAGCCCGTGGCAAGCATGATTTTAAAATGCGTTCCGAGACCAAAGCCAATGCCTTGGAAAAATATAAATCGCAAGGGAATCAATTCAAGGTTGAACTCATTGAGAATCTTGAAGATGGCACCATTACATTTTGCGACCATGATACGTTTACCGATTTGTGCCGTGGGGGACATATTCCCAATACCGGGATTGTGAAGGCATTTAAAATATTAAGTGTTGCCGGAGCCTATTGGCGAGGTGATGAGAATAACAAACAACTTACAAGGGTTTACGGTATTTCATTTCCAAAACAAAAAGAATTAACCGAGTATTTAGAGCTTTTGGAAGAGGCAAAGAAAAGGGATCATCGCAAATTGGGCAAAGAGCTTGAGCTTTTTACTTTTTCGCAAAAAGTTGGTCAAGGTCTTCCATTGTGGTTACCCAAAGGTGCTGCATTACGTGAACGTTTGGAAAATTTCTTGAAAAAGGCCCAAAAAAAAGCGGGATACGAAATGGTGGTTACTCCACATATAGGTCAAAAAGAACTCTATGTTACTTCTGGCCATTATGCCAAATATGGGGAAGATAGCTTTCAACCCATTCACACCCCCAAGGATGACGAGGAGTTTTTACTAAAACCCATGAATTGCCCTCATCATTGTGAAATTTATAACCATAAACCATTTAGCTATAGGGATCTCCCCGTACGTTATGCTGAATTCGGGACTGTTTATAGGTATGAACAAAGCGGTGAGCTTCATGGATTGACCCGTGTTCGTGGATTTACCCAAGATGATGCACACATATTCTGTACTCCAGAACAGCTAGATCAAGAGTTTAAAAATGTAATTGACCTATCATTATATGTCTTAAGTTCATTAGGATTAGAAAATTTCAAAGCGCAAGTATCCGTAAGAGACCCGGATACTCCTGAAAAATATATTGGATCTGTTGAAAATTGGGAGAAAGCGGAAAATGCCATTATCAATGCTGCTAAAGAAAAAGAACTCGATTTTGTGATTGTAAGTGGTGAAGCAGCCTTCTATGGACCAAAACTTGATTTCATGGTGAAAGATGCCCTAGGAAGAAACTGGCAATTAGGCACCATACAGGTTGACTATAACTTACCAGAGCGTTTTGACCTCACCTATAAAGGGAGTGACAATGGGCTACATAGGCCTGTGATGATACACCGTGCACCCTTTGGAAGTATGGAACGGTTTATCGCGTTATTATTGGAACATACAGGTGGAAATTTCCCTTTATGGTTGATCCCAGAACAGGCCATTGTGCTACCTGTGAGTGAGAAACATGAAAAATATGCAGAAAAAGTTTTAAAATCCTTGGAAAATAACGAAATTCGCGCCCTCATTGATAACAGGAACGAAACTGTTGGAAAGAAAATACGAGAGGCTGAAATGAATAAAACACCGTTCATGCTTATCGTTGGGGAAAGTGAGGAAGAGAACAAAACCATTGCCGTTCGTAGACATGGAGGTGATGATTTAGGTTCTATAAGTGTGCAGGATTTCGTTGACTTGGTCACTAAGGAAATAAATAGTACCTTAAAGTCGTTTTAAAAATTGAAGTTTAATTAAAAATAAATAGTCATAGCAATACGAAAAAGATTTAGGCCCCAACCTCGGAGGGAAAACAAAAACCCTCACAAAATCAATGAGAGAATCATTTCGCCCAACGTACGATTGGTGGGTGACAATGTTGAAGTAGGTGTTTATACATTGCCTCAGGCAATGGAGAAAGCAGAGGAGTTTGGTTTGGATTTGGTGGAGATTTCACCAAAAGCAGATCCTCCAGTTTGTAAAATTATTGATTACAAGAAATTTCTGTACGAGCAAAAGAAGCGTGAGAAAGTAATGAAAGCAAAAGCTTCCAAGGTTGTTGTCAAGGAAATTAGATTTGGTCCGAATACAGATGACCATGATTACGATTTTAAAAAGAAACATGCTGAGAAGTTTTTAAAAGATGGGGCAAAATTAAAGGCCTACGTATTCTTTAAAGGACGCTCAATTGTATATAAAGATCAAGGTGAAATATTGTTGTTAAAACTTGCTTCAGAATTGGAAGAATTGGGCAAAGTTGAACAAATGCCAAGATTGGAAGGTAAGCGCATGACCATGTTCATTGCGCCAAAGACCAAGAAATAGAATAGCTGATTTCAATCGGCTTGAAAAGAAACTGAACGCTGCCTGCTCTGCAGGCAGTTTCAGCATAAAGTGAGATAAACATAAAGAAAGAGGAAAAAATGCCTAAGCAAAAAACAAAATCCAGTGCCAAAAAGCGATTTAAGCTTACCGGTACAGGTAAAATCAAAAGAAAGCACGCTTTTAAAAGCCATATTCTTACGAAGAAGTCTAAAAAGCGTAAGCTTGCGTTAACACATTCTGGATTAGTCCACGATGCAGATGTTAACAGTATTAAAGAACAATTACGTTTAAAATAATTGTCCTTTACGGTAATTAATCATTAACCCTGGAGTTAGGCCTAAAAAGATTCTGAAACAAGTTCAGGGCGCCTACTACAAAAACAATTAAAATTATGCCAAGATCAGTAAATGCAGTTGCTTCGAGAGCACGAAGAAAAAAAGTGATGAAGCAGGCCAAAGGTTACTTCGGTAGACGTAAAAACGTTTGGACGGTAGCTAAAAACGCGGTTGAAAAAGCAATGTTATATGCTTATAGAGATCGTAGAAACAAAAAAAGAACTTTCCGTGCGCTATGGATTACGCGTATCAATGCAGGAGCAAGATTACACGGAATGTCATATTCACAATTTATGGGAAAAGTAAAAGCCAATGGCATTGAACTAAACCGCAAGGTTTTAGCCGATTTGGCCATGAACCACCCAGATGCCTTTAAGGCGGTTGTTGATAAAGTAAAATAGATTTAAAAACATATCTCACTAAACAAAAATCCGATTCTAACGAATCGGATTTTTTGTATCTTAAAGCCAAATGAAACTTAAGATGATTCAGCGTAATACAAGTTTAATTTTATTTGTCATTTTAATCTTTTATTGCAGTGAAACTTTCTCCCAAAAGGATAGTCTATCATATTTGGCGTTGGGAGATAGTTACACGGTTGGCACCAGTGAAAGGCCAGAGAATAGTTGGCCACAACAGTTGGTTAAAACACTGGGCAATAAAGGTAAATTAGTAAAAGCACCGAGAATAATTGCTGGTGCCGGTTGGACCACGGAAAAATTAATAGCTGAAATACAATCTTCTAATTTAAATACTGAATACGATTTGGTTTCACTTCTCATAGGGGTTAACAATCAGTACAGGGGGTTAGATATAAACCAATTCAGAAAACAATTTTTATCACTTCTAGAAAAAAGTATATCCCTTGCCGGGAATGATACTTCAAAAGTTTTTGTTTTATCAATTCCCGATTGGGGTGTAATGCCTTTCGCAGCATTACGAGATCCGAAAAAAATAACTCGTGACATTGGAAAATACAATGCAATAATCAAAGAGGAAGTTGTAAAAAGAAATGTTCTATATATTGATATTACCAAATTATCGCGCCAGGCTATTGTAGATAAAACCCTCATTGCTTCAGATGGATTGCATCCATCAAAAAAAATGTATAAGACCTGGGTCAAGAAAATTATAAAAAATGTTTTAAAGCAATAGTTGATAAGGTAAAATAAAAAATAACAATATCCCACTATTGAAAATCCCGCTTAATAAAGCGGGATTTTTCTTTTAATGAAACTGTTGTAACGGGCAGTAAGCAAACCTGAACAGTAAGTTTAAAATTATTCTTCATTAGCCGGCATATTCTCTTCTTCAGCCGGCATCTTCTCTTCAATTTCCCTGATTTTATTCATAGCGTTCAATGCTCCCGGATAATGCTCTCTTGTCGCTTTATAGTATTTTAAAGCGTTTTCCATATCGGCTTCATTCATATAAAACTCTGCCATAGAATCGTAAGCATTATATCCATTTGGTCGTAACTCCAAATACTTGTCCAAATGGGCTTTCGCTTTTACCTTGTCTCCTTCTGCATAATATGTATACCCTAAAATATTATGTATATGACCGGTATTCCTTCCTGCTTTATCAACTTTCGCAGCAAGTTTTTCCAGTTCCATTATTCGTTCTTTAGCATCTTGGACAGACCTGGCATAGAAATAATTCACAAGTGCGCCATCATAGGCAAGTCCATACATTTTTTTCCAAATAGCACGCCTTTGGTCGGCTGCATCCTCTGCTTTGCGATCCACATCCAACAAGGACACAAACATTTGTGACACTTCGTTCTTTCCATCAACCAGCCTTTTGGCTTCAGCTATATGATGTTTTCTTACATCACCCCAGGATAAATTAGCCAAAACTACATGGGGCGCAAACAAGCTAGGATCATTTGCAACGGCCGCTTCAAAAAAAGTATACGCTTTTTCATTTTCAATATTCATGATATGGTCCATTCCACGCCATGCCATGGCATTCGCAATGGAGTCATTTCCCATCCACTCAATAAACTGGGACTCGGTTTGCTGTGAGACGAGTACTACAGGGAATAGTAGTACGACTAATAGTGATTTTAAAGTTGTTTTCATTTCGGATAGTTTTAGTTGGTTAATATTCAGTAAAGTACTGAATTTCAGGGAGAAATAAAATTATTATCTAAATCTCATTAAAAATCATTTGAAAAAATCGAAGGGTTTTATTTCAGGAAACTCTTTGAGTTTCTGTACGCTATTATATTCCCCAAACTGTAATCACCAAATTTCTTCCGGAAGCATTGTTTCTATGCTCGCATAAATATATCCCTTGCCAAGTCCCTAAATTCAATTTTCCTTTTGTAATGGGTATCTGTACGGATGTGCCCATTAATGAAGCCTTAATATGGGCCGGCATATCATCAGGACCTTCATAGGTGTGCATGTAATAAGGTGCGTTTTCAGGAACCATCTCATTCATATGACTTTCAAAATCATCACGGACGGTAGGATCGGCATTTTCATTAATCGTAAGACTTGCCGATGTATGTTGAATAAAAACCTGTAACATGCCCATGTTATAAGCGGATACTTCCGGTACACTATTCAATACTTCATTAGTAATTAAGTGATACCCTCTCGAAAAAGGCTTTAATCGAATTTCCTTTTGATAGAATTTCATTGTTCTTTACTCAAATTATAGCTGATGTCAAGAT
>JBATIW010000102.1:0-12418 GCA_049668005.1 Maribacter sp. | reverse complement strand
GAATAGCATTATCCAAATCCCTGGAACTTTTGGTCAAGGAGGTAATTTTTTCGAATTTCAAAATCGGCTGTACATTGGTACAAATGGTATGGGGTATATTGAACTTAAGGAGAAGACATTTAGTTTGGTGAGGGAAAGTGTAAACTATGATTTCAGGGCAAGGATTACTACTCAATCAAAAAAGGATAGCAACCGAATTTTTGTGGAGCACCAACAAGGCTTAATGAGTTTGTATTTTAATGAAAATACCCAACAGTTTGAAGAAGAATCAAGTACGAATAAGGTTATTTTGGGTGGTGGAAGGATTATAGAAAAAGAAGATGGTGCATTATGGATGGATTCGAACCTTAATGCCCAAGTCGTGAAGATTATGCCAAGATACATTGAAGGTAGATTAGACTTAGACAGTTCAGAATATATTTTATACAGTGAAACTCAAGGATTGCCAAAGTCCGATATAGGAATTTTTGAAAATGATGATGAAATAGGGGTATTTGCTGCTGGGACTGAGGAAACTTATGTTTTTAACGAAGCTGCCAACCGTTTTGAGAAAAAAAAGTTCTTTTTTGATGAATATATCAACTGGAAAGATCCAGGTTCCGTGACGAGGAAAACCAAAGACGGTAAGATTTGGTTCAATGTCGGATCTGGCGTAATGGTAGCACAGAAAAACGAAAGCGGAGAATATGAAGTCAATACAGATGCCTTTAAGGAGCTTAAAAATAACCAGATTTACACAATATATCCGGAAAATCCCAAACCAGATGGATCTAGGGTAGTATGGTTTTCTGGCCCTGATGGAGTCACTAGATATGAGGGCAATTTGCAAAAACCGGTTGTTCCTGAGTTTAAGGTGGCGGTGCGGAGCATGTCCATTGCGAGTGATTCTCTCCTCTATGGTGGAAATATAGCTTTTCCCGAAGACGTGAGTATCCCTTTTGATAAAAACTCAGTGTCCTTTGCTTATGCTGCACCTCTCTATATAGGTCAAAAAGAAATTAAGTACAGTACGCAATTAAGCGGGCTTGATGAAACTTGGTCCGATTGGACTTCTCAAACCTCTCGAGAATATATCAACCTTCCTGCTGGGGCTTATACGTTCAAGACCAAGGCCCAGAATATCTATGGGGATGTTACCGAAGAAGCGTCGGTGTCTTTTTCAATCAAATCACCCTGGTACAGCACTTGGTGGGCCTATGCACTATATGTACTAGGTGTTTTAGGTTTCATTTACTTCTCAGTTAAGGCACGAACAAGTATTCTACTCAACCAACAGAAAGTATTGGAAGATACCGTTGAGGAACGTACGAAAGAAGCCAACCAACGTTTGAATGAACTTTCGACGATAAATCAGGTCAGTATCGCCTTGACACAAAAATTACAATTGGAAAATTTAATTCAATTAGTAGGTGACGAAATGAAACGACTTTTTAAATCGGATATCACCTACTTGGCAATTCTAGATCCCGAGACAAACATCATAGATTTTCCGTATCAAGATGGGGATAATATGCAGCCTATGAACTACGGGGAAGGCTTGACCTCCCAAATCATTAAAACAGGTGAACCTTTACTGATCAACAAAGATGCTGATATTGCTGCCACCTATGAAAAAATCGGAGTAGCCGAGACGGGAAAACAAGCCATTTCATATTTAGGGGTCCCCATACCAGTGGAGGACACTGTCATCGGAGTGCTCAGTGTACAAAGCACCAAAAAAAAGGGGAGGTTCAATGAGGAAGATAAACGACTACTGAATACCATAGCCATTAATGTGGGTGTAGCATTGCATAATGCGGAATTATACGAGGAGGCAAAAGATGCCAAAGCAAAGGCGGAAGATGCCAATGAGGCTAAAAGCGCCTTCCTATCCACCGTAAGTCATGAATTGAGAACACCACTCACGTCAGTTCTGGGTTTTGCCAAAATTATACGTAAACGTTTGGAGGATAAAATATTCCCTGCAGTTAGCGTCAATGATCAGAAGATCAAAAGGACCATGAAACAAGTGAGTGAAAATTTAGATGTGGTGGTATCTGAAGGGGAACGATTGACGAATCTGATCAATGATGTATTGGATTTGGCCAAAATAGAATCGGGTAAGATGGAATGGAATATGCGGCCCGTATTTCTTCAAGATGTCATCAACAGGGGTATAGCCGCTACGTCTTCCTTATTTGATGCAAAAGGCTTGAAACTCCATAAAAATATTCCAGAAGACTTGCCCATCATCAAAGCGGATGAGGACAAATTGATTCAAGTGGTAATCAACCTCTTATCCAACGCGGTCAAATTCACAGAAAAGGGTACCGTCAAAATCGAAGCCTATCAGGACAAAGGGCAGCTTATTTTTGAAGTTCAGGATACGGGTATTGGGGTGGCAGAGGAAGACAAGCACAAAATTTTTGAGCGTTTTAGACAGGCTGGCGATACCTTAACAGATAAACCGCAGGGTACCGGCCTGGGGCTGCCTATTTGCAGGGAAATTATTGAAAAACATGGCGGTATCATTTGGATGAAGAGTGAGTTCAACGTGGGTAGTACGTTCTTCTTTTCCATACCTGTATTGGGAGAAGCTGCCGTGCAAGAACCTATACAATTGGACCGAATATTGAGAAGTCTTAAAAAACAAATTAGTCACAGTTCAAAGAAAAAGTCAGGAGGGAAACCCACTATTTTGGTGGTGGATGATGATACGCCGATACGATCGCTGTTAAGGCAAGAGTTGACGGAAACGGGTTATCTGGTTCGTGAAGCCGCAAATGGCAAAGCTGCCTTGGATATGGTACGATTAGAGAAGCCCGACCTTATCATTCTAGATGTAATGATGCCTGAAATTAATGGCTTTGATGTTGCCGCGGTATTGAAAAACGACCCTGCGACCATGGACATTCCCATCATAATTCTATCCATAGTACAGGATAAGGAACGTGGGTTTAGAATAGGAGTGGATCGCTATTTGACCAAACCCATAGATACCGAAAAATTGTTTCGTGAAGTAGATGAATTGTTGGAACAAGGCGTTTCAAAAAAGAGAGTGCTCGTTGTGGATGAAGATGAGTCTGCAGTAAAATCACTGACGGAGGTTCTTACGGCCCGAGGTTATAAGGTAGTTGAGGCTAAATCTGATAATCTTTTGGAAACGGCAAGTGAGTCAATGCCCGATATTATAATGCTGAATTCAGTATATAATGGTGACAAGAACTTCATAAAGGATTTAAAGGTGCAAAAAGGAATGGAGAACGTCATGTTCTTCGTTTACGAATAAAAAATAACCAAACCGAGTTAAAGAAAGTATATGAATAAAAAATTATTGATTGTTGACGATGAACCCCATATCAGGATGCTCATTGAGCAAACCTTAGAAGATTTAGAAGATGAAGGTGTAGAATTGTTATTAGCTGAAAATGGAGAACAAGCTCTTCAAATTATTGAAAAAGAAAAGCCCAATTTGGTTTTTTTAGATGTGATGATGCCCAAAATGAACGGTATGGAGGTGTGTCAGAAGGTGAAAAAAGAGCTCAACCTATCGGAAGTTTACATCATTCTATTAACGGCAAAAGGGCAAGAAGTAGACCGTCAGAAAGGATTAGACATGGGGGCCGATAGGTATATGACCAAACCATTTGATCCCGACGAGATGTTGGCCATTGCAGAGGAAATTCTCAATACCTAGTTCGGCGATGGACAAAAATACGATTTCCCTATATCTAAGGGCATTGAAAAATGTGCTTCAAAAAGACCGAGAGACTATTTCGTTGATTGCTCGGTTAGCTTCGTTGATAGGGGTAGAGTTTTTAGTATTGGATGTCAATGAAAGAACACTCTGGGGAGAAGTTGATAAAAAATATTCCTTCGAACAAAAAATTAGTATTGATTCTTTACTTCTAGGCATCTTTAAATGGAATGGTGAACATGGAAAAGATGTGCTCGATTTAATCGAAGTCTTGCTTTCCAAGGAAGTTGAAAAGAAAAGTATCGGGAAAGAAGTATTGAGTTTATATCGAGAGATAAATATGATCTATGATTTATCCGAGATGATCTCTGAAAAAATAGACACCACGTCAATTGCACAAATCGCTTTGCGCGAAAGCTCTCAGATTATTGGTTCTACCCATGGTCTTTTTCTTATGTATGACCCTGATGAAGATAGGGTTACGGAATTGGCTTCTTTCGGTGATAATCCCAATAGCAAAAGGAATATAAAAGACCAGAACGAAGTGCTAAAAACCCTCATTTTAAGAGGTAGTGCCGCAATAGTTCCAGAGGATAGAATAAAGGATAATCTTTCTATTCAACATCTCAAGGCGGTCATGTATGCGCCTCTAAAAGTGAAACATAGAACCCTGGGAATGGTGATTTTAGGGCATGAGGAAAAAAAAGAGTTTACAGCAGCGGAACTTAAATTGCTCACAACCATTTCCTTACAATCTGCATCAGCTATAGAAAGTGCACATCTCTATGAAAAAGGGCTAAAAGAAGCAAGGGATAGGGAAGAGGCCATTCGAGAGATCCATGAGGTAAGCCAAAAATTTGTCCCCTCGGAATTCCTAAAATCCCTCGGCAGGGAAAATATTACCGAAGTGAGCCTGGGAGATTTGGTAGAAAAAGAGGTTACTGTTGTTTTTGCCGATATTAGGGGCTTTACCACAATCTCGGAGGGCATGACGCCCAAAGAGAATTTCCTATTTGTTAATGGTTTTAATAACCGTATGGGCCCCATTATCAGAAGGAATGAGGGTTTTATATTGCAATATCTCGGCGACGGTTTTATGGCCTTGTTTCCGAAAGGTTCGCAAGATGCCATTAGGGCATCCGTTGAAATGCATAAAGAATTGCACCTATACAATAAGGAGCGTGCTGCTAAGAAGAGACTGCCGATCAAGATCGGCGTAGGTATGCAGAGCGGTAAGCTGATGATGGGTATTACCGGCGATGTCGAACGGTTGGATGCAGCGATTATTTCCGATACGGTAAACTCAGCCGCTAGAATAGAGGGCCTTTCAAAACATTATGGTACTTCCATTTTACTCACAGAGGAATGCAAGGCTAGTTTGACAAATGCAGCCGAATTCAGTTTTAGATACTTAGGGCCGGTTCAGGTAAAAGGAAAACAAAAGGCAATCGAGCTATATGAATGCATTGATGGCGATAGTAGTTCCCTTTTGTCCCACAAATTGGGGACGTTGACTAAATTCGACAAGGCGATGCAAATGTATTTTAATAAAGAGTTTGCCATGGCCGCGGTCAACTTTCAGCAAATCTATAAGAAGAATACTTTGGATCATACCTCAAAGTTGTTTTTAAACAAAGCTGCACATTTGATAACCCAAGAAATTGAAGACAATTGGAAGGGTGTTGAAACTATGACGGCAAAATGATGAGCGTCTATTGCGATAAAGTTGGTCAAGTTTAGGCGCAAACAGGGCATCGAAGTCATTCGTTTAATATTTTATTTCACTGCAAAAAAAGTATTGGATAACTGCATTTTATAATTAAATTTTTGCATTATATTTGCATCCCGAATATCCTAACGGATTTGGAAATTTGCTCTGCGGGCGTGGTGGAATTGGTAGACCCGCCCGAACGTACCATTCGGTACGGGCGGGCACGCTAGGAATTCTAACGTTTGTTAAGAATAAGGTAATATTACATTTATAAGTTCATTAATTATGCGGGCGTGGTGGAATTGGTAGACACGCTAGACTTAGGATCTAGTGCCGCAAGGTGTGAGAGTTCGAGTCTCTCCGCCCGTACAACGAAAGAGCCCTTCAGAAATGAGGGGGTTTTTTTATGGGTTAAAAGTTTTGTAATTGTTCTAAGGCCCTAGCTACAGTATCGACAGGCAGTTTGCAGGTATTGTCACGGCATACATAAATAAAGGTGCTTTCGTCTACATATCTTCCTTCGAATAAAGGTAATTCACTTTCTTTTGTACTCCCAACAATTAGCGTATTGGGTAAATGCTTCTTATGTAAATTTCCTGCCAACTTTTCAGCATTGCTGCCTACAACTGCGATTTCGTAGAATGGGTAAACCTTATTCAAAAATGAACAAGCCCAGAGGGTATAACTCACAATACTTTCCTGTAAAAGTGGTTGCATGGACTTTAGCATGGATTCGGCACTCTTCATATAATCCTTATTATATTCAATATGGCCCAATTGAATCAAGTTATGGCACATAACAGCATTTGGAGAAGGTATTACACCATCATCATTTTTAATTATTTTGGCTATGAGTGAATTACTGCTGTTGAATCTGTAAAAGTCTGAAGTCCCATCCTTGAATTTCTTTTCCGTTGATTGAACCAATTGCTGGGCAAATTCCAAATACTGGGTATCAAGTGATGCACTATATAAGTTTAAAGAAGCATTGGCCAAAAAAGCATAATCTTCAAGAAAGCCTTCTGAACGTTTGCTCCCTTCTTTATATGAATGTACAAGTTGATTATCGCTATAAGCAGATTCCTTGATTGCATTGAATATGGATTTGGCCTCATTCAAAAGGTCTTGATCTCCAAAAGCGTTATAGGCATCAACGTATCCATTGATCAATAAGGCATTCCAAGAAACAATGATTTTATCATCAATTCTGGGCTTAACCCTCTCCTTTCTAGCTTCCATCAGATCTAACCGCCAAATTTCTTTGAGTTCCTGTAGTTTGCTCAGGGTAATTTGATGTTCTTTTGCGAAAACTTCATCAGCGACACTTTTACGCAGCACAATTTTGCCACCTTCCATTTTTTTACTTGAGCCTGTATTGTAATATGATGAGAACAAATCATGCTTTTCGCCAATAAGATCCTTTAATTCTTTATTTTGCCACACATAATATTTACCCTCTTCCCCATCACTATCAGCATCAATAGCTGCATAATAACCACCATCATTGTTTTTCATTTCCTTTTGCAAAAAAGCGATGGTTTCTAAAGCAATTTGTTTATAAATCGGGTCTTTAAAGATTGTATATGCTTTGGAATAAAGGCTGATAAGTTGTGCATTATCGTAGAGCATTTTTTCGAAATGGGGAATATTCCATTTTGAATCTGTGCTATAACGATAAAATCCGCCAGCAATATGATCATAAATACCGCCTTTGGCCATTTGGTTCAAGGTTGTTTTTACATGCGAACGGACGGCTTCATCATCGGAAAGGACTCCATAATCCATTAAAAAATCAAGATTACCGGGCAACATGAACTTTCTTGCCCCAATATTACCACCCCATTCTAGATCCCAATTGGGTTTCCATTGGGTAATTGCCTCATTAAGTATATCAACGGATAGACTTTCAATCGCATCCGAGGGTGCAATAAGATTAACATCCTGAATGCCATTTGCCACCATATCGGCATACTCATTGGCCTTGGTCGGATCGTCTTTGTACAATTTATTTATCTTTTTCAAAACCTGGCCCCATTGTGCATTGGTATGATAGGTTCCACCATAAATAGGTTTTCCATTGGGTAGAACAATAACATTGAGCGGCCAACCACCATTACCGGACATTAATTGCACGGCGGTCATATAAACCTGATCAACGTCTGGTCGTTCCTCACGATCTACTTTGATACTAATGAAATCCTTATTCATGATTTCTGCCACTTTTTCATCTTCAAACGTCTCTTCCTCCATAACATGACACCAATGGCATGATGAATAGCCAATACTTATGATTACCAATTTATCCTCCTTTTTGGCTTCCTCGAAAACTTGGTCACTCCAAGGTTTCCAGTCTACGGGATTATGGGCATGCTGTAATAAGTACGGGCTGGTTTCCCTAATCAACGCATTGGTGAAAATAGGGTCTTCAATCTGGGCGGTGTTATTCTTGCAAGCCATAAAAAACAAAAAGCAAAAGAGGATACTACTATACGAGCTGGTCTTAAATTTAAATATTTGAATCATAATCCTTACTATAATTGGACGCCAAATTACAACACGATGTTGAATGTTTAAGTTAAAATAAAGCTTAAAACTATAAAAGTTTTACTTGGATTGGGATTGATATACAGATAAAAATGGAAGAATAAGCAAATTAAGGAACTACACCTACGCATGTAAATAATATAGATGCTTGGAAAGGAGCCGTGGAAATGATCAGATCAGGAAGTTTGGACAACGAAAAAGGCCCATTTTAATGGGCCAGTGAATCGTTAAATAAAGTTCTTAAAATAAGTAGGGAGATAATATTTGGGGAAATTTCCGATTTAGTTGGTCTATATAATACCAAATGCGGCCAATATAAGACCACCGACAACGGCTAGCAAAATAGCGACTAATATCACTACCATAATGCCTAAAAAGCCATTGAGTATTTTAGTGCCAAAAGTAATTTCCTGCTCCATAATTATATTTATTTATACTCCAATGTAGGAAATTGTTGTTAAAAGCTCATCGATTTTCTTGATTATTTCGACTAAATGCCTATTGTTTAGTATGTTCGGTAGTTGTATTGCAAAATAAATCGTTGAACAGAATAGTAGCCGTTATCAGGATTTGGATTTGCGACCACTAAGTTTATCACTCAATGCTTCAAGGGAAATTCCCTTTGTTTCTGGCATCATAAATAGCACAAACAATAGTTGTAAGACCATCATACCAGCAAAGAATATGAATATGGGCCATGGATTGTCCTTGAAAATACCTTTGTCAGCATCGAGAAAAATAGGCGTGATCAAAGTTATGATTGCAGCAAATACCCAATGTGTTCCTGTACCCCAGGATTGGCCGAAAGCCCTGACTTTATTCGGGAATATCTCAGAAATGAAGACCCAAATTACAGCGCCTTGCCCAATGGCATGTGAAGCGATGAAAACAAGTATAAAAGTTAATAGAAGTACCGAACTTGCGCCAGTGTAAAAACACCATCCGACCATTCCAAGACTTATAATGTATCCTATAGAGCCAATTTTCATAAGCTGTTTTCTTCCCAATCTATCAATCAACCAAACCCCCACAAAAGTAAAAATGAGATTTACGATTCCAATGGATATGGAGCTAAATAAAGATTCTTGGGCAGCGAGCCCCGCTCTTTCTAAAATTTCAGGGGCGTAGTACAATACAAAATTGATGCCTGAAAGCTGATTGAAAAAAGCGATCAAAAATGCCAAGATCAATGGTGTTCTATAATTGCCTGAAAATAATTTTACCTTTGCCGCATTTACTGGATTATGTGCCTTAATATCATCCAGTTTTTTGTGGGCTTGTTCATCGGAATAAATTAATTTTAATGTTTTCAATGCACCCTCGTCATCTCCTTTTTGAAGCACCAACCATCTTGGACTATTGGGAATACTAATGACTAAAAGAGTGTAAATCAAAGCAGGAAGAGCTTCTATCCCAAGCATCCATCTCCAGTCGTTATCACCGCCAAATCCTTGTAATAGATAATTGCTAATAAATGCAATCAAAATACCTAATACCAAATTGAATTGGTACATACCACCTAATTTACCTCTATTTTCCGGTGATGATATTTCAGAAATATAAATAGGTGCCGCAACTGAGGAAGCCCCAACCCCTAAACCGCCAATAAATCTAAAAAAAGAGAACATATAAGGATCGGTGGCAATTCCTGAGCCCAAAGCCGAAGCCGCGTATAGAATTCCTATCCAAAACAGGGTTTTCTTTCTACCAAAACGGTCGCAAGGAATGCCGCCTAGGAGCGAACCTACTACTGTTCCCCAAAGAGCCATTGACATAATGAAGGTTCCATGAAACCATGGTGAGGTGTCCCAAAGTTCTTTGATGGGCAGGTTTGCCCCGCTGATGACTACGGTATCAAAGCCAAATAAAAAGCCAGATAATGCAGCGGTTAAAGAAATTCGAAAAAGTTTGGAATTCATGGGTTAGTTTCTTGGTTTTGGTAAAGCTAACAAAAATTACCCAACCAAGAACACCTACATTTTGAGCATTGCCACTTTTGGTTTTAGGGTATCTAAATCCTTGGACTTCTTTCGTTTTTTTATAATACTATCACGGGAGCGTTCCTTAGGTCGGGGGTATGCTTTTTTTGGGGTGAGCACAGGTCTTTGGTGCTTCTCTGCTGAAGGGATGCTATTTTCTTGATTCGGTGAATCTTCTTGTTTTGTTTGGGTGTCCCTACAAGAAAAAAGAATCATCCAAAACAATGCCGAGAGCACAAAAATTTGGGGAAATTTCATAGTGGCTTAATATTCGTGTCATATTAATGTACGAATGTGCACCATTATTTGGACGCTTGCGCCTTTATTTTCTTTAACGTAATTAGCGTTTATAACCCCTGTGTTTTTCAAATATTCTGGATTATCAAGTAGATTCCCTAAGGTAGTTGTGAATTCATCAAAGCCCCTAACTACCAAAATGCCATTTTCAGCTACCAACTTTTCTGCTTCATTAAAACCTTTGTACTCAGGACCAATAATTATAGGAATTCCGAAAACAGCTGGTTCCAAGGTATTGTGCAGCCCGGTTGCAAAAGCCCCGCCCACATAGGCAATATCCGCATAGCTATATATTTTGGTCAAAAGGCCTACGGTGTTAATGATAAGAACTTCACAGGATGAGACGTCATCTTGCTCAATTTCAGTATAAAGAACAACTTTTTTTGAAATTGAATTTTTCAAGGATTGAATGTGCTCGGTTTTGATATTGTGCGGGGCAAATACGATTTTTGGATGCTTTTGTGTTTCATTGATGAATTTGACGATGATTTCCTCATCTTCCGGCCATGTACTTCCTGCTACCAGACAGGTTTCATTTCCTTTGAATAACTCCATGAAAGTCAGCTTGTTATTCCGATCCAAAATTTCAGCCACTCTATCAAATCTTGTATCTCCACTTAAAGTGGCATTATTTAAATTGATGCTTTTGAGAAGTGCTACTGAATTATTATCCTGAACAAAAAAATGTGTAAAAGTATGGAGCGCCTTTCGCATAAAACCTCCATACCATTTAAAAAAGACCTGTTCTTTTCTGAAAATTGCCGAAATCAAAAGTATTGGGACTTGTTTCTCTTTTAATTCCTTTAAGTAGTTGGGCCAAAGTTCATATTTAACAAAAATGGCCAGTACAGGATTAACAGTTTCTATGAAATGTTTTGCATTTTTTCGAGTATCCAAAGGCAGGTAAACCACCGCATCGGCTACATCAGTATTTTTCTTGACCTCGTATCCTGAAGGCGAAAAAAAGCTAACTAATATTTTGTACGTTGGATAGGTGGTTTTAAGTTTTTCAATTACGGGTAAACCCTGTTCAAATTCGCCCAAGGAGGCAACATGTACCCATATGACTTTATGCTCTTTGCGAATTTTATTTTTTAATATTGAAAAAGTCTGGTTTCTACCTTGAACGAAAAGTTTGATTTTAGGATGGAAAAGAGCCACTATTTTTAAGTGGAACCATGTGATCTGTACGATGAGATTATAGATAAAATTCACTTGGTTATCGTTTGTCGCTAAAATACGTTTCTTTCGAGAATTGTTCCTTATTTTTGCAATTATACTATTCTAATTCTTACAGATGCGTAAAATACAAATGGTAGACCTAAACGGTCAATACCAATCCATCAAGGAACAAGTAAATTCATCAATATCGAATATTCTAGAAACTTCAGCCTTTATTAATGGCCCGGAAGTGCACGCCTTTCAAAAAGAAATGGAGGAATATTTGGGAGTAAAACACGTTATTCCCTGTGCCAACGGTACTGATGCCCTGCAGATTGCAATGATGGGTTTGGGGTTGCAACCCGGCGATGAGGTCATAACGGCGGATTTTACTTTTGCGGCAACAGTTGAAGTCATTGCGCTTTTGCAGTTAACCCCTGTATTGGTAGATGTAGGGGAAGATACTTTTAACATTGATATTTCGGCAATTGAAAAGGCGATTACACCAAAAACGAAGGCCATTGTACCGGTACACTTATTTGGTCAATGTGCGAATATGGATGCTATAATGGCTTTGGCTGAAAAGCATAATTTATACGTGATTGAAGATAATGCCCAAGCTATCGGGGCAAACTATACAGGAGAAAGTGGGAAAAAGCAAAAAGCAGGAACTATGGGCCACTTGGGTTCCACTTCGTTTTTCCCATCAAAAAATTTAGGATGCTATGGTGATGGCGGAGCTATTTTTACAAATGACGATGCTTTGGCACATACGATAAGGGGTATCGTGAACCATGGTATGTATGAGAGATACCATCATGACGTAGTTGGTGTTAATTCTAGATTAGATTCAATACAGGCCGCTGTATTAAGGGCCAAATTACCTTTGTTGGATGGTTATTGCAATGCCAGAAGAGAAGCTGCCAGGAAGTATACTAAAGCTTTTAAAGGGCAGGATAATATAGTGGTGCCAGTGACTGTGAATAATTGTGAAGGTATTTGTGATACTTGCGATTGCCATGTTTTTCATCAATATACACTTAGGATAAC